>CAMBDR010000436.1 GCA_945864765.1 Janthinobacterium lividum
CCCACAACCCCCGCCAGCCATTGCCGTGCCGCTCAAAGAACGCCGAATTGAGCTGTTGGATAATTTGAGTATTTTGATGACGCTGGCTACCCACCAATCCCGGGCGAATATATCCGATGATGATCTTGCCAACTTGAACGGTACATTTAGCCAGTTATTTGATCACCAACTGATTGACGCAACACTGCGCAAATATATCGATTTTGTCAGCGAAATAAATGTCCGCGACGCCAGCGATACATCGATTTATTTGGCCTGCGATGCGCTCACCCTGGCATGGCTAAAAATTATTTTTGATTATTCAAACGATAATTTCGCGGAACAAGAACAACTCAAACAACTCACCTGCGCTATCATCGAAAAATTTTGGCCCGCCGAATATGGCGAAGATTAAACCCGCACAGCAAGCAAGCCGAAAGCCATGTTCACCCTTCGGCTTCATTGCCCCCTAATGAACATACCGCTTATCCGCCTCCAAAGACAACAATCGCGCCCCAGTTTGTTTTTGCAATTTGGCCAGTGCCTTTTCTACTACCGCCTGATCTTGCGCCGCAATGCCCAATTTGCGCACCAATTCGAACTCTTGCGGAAAATCATCGTCACCATGATCATGCGGTATGCCTTCGCTACAGCGCTTGCAAATCACCCGCACATTGCTGGTCCAATCTTCAATTTCATGCGGCACCCCGGCCAACAAGCTTTCCAGCGTTTCCAGGTCTTGCTCATCACTCAATTCAATGGTGACCACAAAGGTGCGAAAGTTGGAATGGGTGAACATTTCCAGCACGTTAAAAACCGGTAACTGACGCCCATCCACCTCGCGATAACCAACCGCCGCACCGTCGTGCAACACAATATCGCCATAATGAAACCCGGATTCGGGATAGGGCACGCTGTCGATGCGCGCGCGCACCGGGTCGATCCGGGTGGCCCACACCACTTCACCGCCGTCATTGGGATTGAGCCGAATCGGCGTGATGCCCAAATTCATCTCGATTGGGCCAGTTCCGCCCGGCAAGGGTATGCCGCACTGCTGCCACACCCGACGCACCCGATCCCATTGGCGCAAGGCGGTGGCGGCAATTGCCAAATTCCACTTGGTGGCGTCATCGTCAGGGTCGAGTTGATGCGCGCGCAAATTATGCTCCAGCGATTGTTGCCACTGGCCGCGATATTTATAAATCAAGCCCATATTGTAAAGACTCGCCGCTTTGGCCGGATTCTTCGCAATCGCTTCTTGATATTTCAGCAAAGCTTCATCGTCTTGCCCCAGCTCGCTCAAGCGTTGGGCCTCCTTGTGCAACTCATCGGCTTGCTGTTTTGCCCGTTTTAAGATTTTCATGTTCGTCCCACCACCTTGCTTGACTTGTCCACCCGTGATTGTAACATCAGTGCCCGGTGGCAAAATCCGTGTGACGGCAGAATGTGACATACAACCAACGCCATTACGCTACAATCTTGAGCAAGGAGGAATTTATGTTTCAATTGATGCTAGTGGAAGACGATGCGCGCCTGGCGGCCCTGGTGACCGAATATCTGGAAAACTATGAATTCAAGGTCGATCTGGTAACGCGGGGCGACCTTGCGCTGGCCCGTTTCGAGGCGAGCCAGGCCGATCTGGTGGTGCTCGACCTGATGCTGCCGGGCTTGGATGGCATGGTGGTCTGCCGCCAGATTCGCGCCGTGAGCCGGGTGCCGATTTTAATTTTAACCGCGCGCGAAGATTCGTATGATGAAGTTTCGGGGCTGGAACAGGGGGCCGATGATTTCGTCATCAAACCGGTGCAACCGCGCATCCTGCTGGCCCGCCTGCGCGCGCTGCTGCGCCGCACGCAAGAGCGCGCCACGCCCGTGAACGCGCCCGTCGAGGATGCGCAAACATTGGTGTTTGGCGCACTCGCCATTTCCAGGCACGACCGCCGGGTAGTCTGGCGCGGCCAAACGCTGCTGCTATCGAACAGTGAATACAAGCTGTTGCTGGTGCTGGCGGAAAATCCGGGGGTCGTGCTCTCGCGCGATGCGATTTTAAAGAAGTTGCGCGGTATTGAGTTTGATGGCATGGATCGTACCATCGACAACCATATTTCACGCCTGCGCCGCCATTTTGATGATGCGCAAGCGGAAAAAATCAAAACCGTGTGGGGTGAAGGGTATTTGTTTTCGCCGTCGAGCTGGGCCGCCGGGGGAGCCGGGGCGGCATGACGGCCTTACTCAAACCACGCGACAATCGCCAGCGGAGCGCTGCGCGTCAACACTTGGCCCTGATCTGGCGGCGCGGCAAACTGATAACTCGCAGTCTGAAACGCCGCATACGGATAACTACCATCGGCTTCATGCCCAAAGGGCCAGAACGGCACGCCTTCGCGTAGCGGCAAGCTGGTCAGGCTTTGATCCGGACGACGCAGTTGCGGTACCGCCGACGCCAGTTTTTTGGAAAACACAAAGCGCACACCAACGCATTTTTTGCCGCGCAACAGGCTGGCATTGCGCCAGTTTTGGTAGTCCAGCACTTGCGCGCAGGCGGCGCGCAAATCGGCCAGTTCATAAATACCGTCGGCCCGAATCAGCAGCGACACGCTTGGGCGCAAGCTCACCTGATCCAGTTTTTGGTTCAGCTGCAATTCTGCATTCTCGTCATAGGCTTGCTTCAACAGAGGAAACACGACGCGCCCGGTTTCGTCCAGCGGCAATTCCAGCCGCATCGATTTACTCACCAGACTCAAGCGTAAGCTGCCTGTCGCCGTCGGGCTTTTTGCTGCCAGCAAGGCATGCTGTTGCAGCAAATGCTTGGGGCCACCATATTTTTCAAACCACAGCATGGCGCGATAATTGTCGCGGTAACTCAGCCATTCCGCCGCATTTTGCGCCATGACGCTGCCCGTGCCAACACCTTGGCACAGCACAACGAACAACACAAAAAGGCGGAATAATCTCATCTTGCCATTTCCTCAAAATCGCGTATTAAAATCGCGCATTTTAAAATCGCGCATTAAAACCGATATGCCAGAGCACTATACAGTGTCGTGGCATTGCGCCGCTGCACCAAGGGGCTGTTGGCGGCACTGCCCTGCAAGCGGGTCAGCTTGAGCGAAGAAGTCAGCAGCCAGGACGAGTTCAGGGCCACATTCCAATTCACGCCCAGATGAATATCCTTCACCCCGGCATCGGCTTGATACGCTTTGAGCGCCAATCCGGCAGGCACGCCAAAATACGCCTGGTTATACGCCTGATTGCCCCACACCAAACCCGCCGCCAGCGCAATGCTGGCATGCGGCAGAGTAAAGGTATATTGTAATTCCGGCGTAAACTGCAAGCCCGTGCGCTGCGTTCCCGCGCCATACAGCAAACTGTTTTTCCAGCGCACATTGGAAGCTAAGGCATGGTGATAAAAGCCGCCGAGCAACAAGCGGCCGGGTATCGTTTCCAGGTCAGCCAAACGGTTGCCATCGTTTGCATTGGGCACCGCAATATTGCTACCGTCACCCGGCCCCACCACACTGGTACGGCTGCCACTTGCGCTGCGCCCTTCCTGCAATACCAGCAAGGGGCCATATTCCTTTGTAGCCTGTTCCGACAGATGCCAACCCAATTGATTGCCCGAGACAAAAAAACCATTGGACGTTTGCACTTGCAGCACGCCCAAGGCATGCTGCCGCGTAGGCCCGCCCCCTTCATACGCTGCTTGCGAAATCAGCCCCAAGCCCAGATACATATCACGGCTACCATCGGGCATCAAATTACGCGCAGGCGTTTGCGCCCAGGCACTGCTGCCAGGCAGCAAGCAGTCAAATAGCAGGCAGCCAAGCAGCATCCGTAGCGGCTTGGTGCCAGAGTAGCAATGAGAGAGGATATGCATTTTTCCCAGAAAAGAGTGACGTAATGCGGGCTATTTTACCGCAGGTGCGATGCTAAACTTGTTATTGGCAAATTCGACGGCATCGTTACTGCGATCAATTTCCAGCAACAGTGCCGGACTGGTAATACTCTGCGTACACACATTGCCAGGTTCAGGCTGGGTATCGACATGGCTCACCCTAATCACCGGATTAACCGCATTCACCCGCTCCACTTGTGGCGCGGCGATACCAAAACACCCGCTCGGTTTATTCCCGGAAAACACCGCCACTACCATTTTGCGGGAAAAGTCTACGCTCGGCAACACGGGTGGTTGAGATTGCTTGCTGGTATGCTGCGCCCACAAACTGGCCCAGGCACTGCTATCTTTAATCACCAGATTTTGCGCCGATTGCACGCCCGAATAATTGGCGGCATCCAGCACCCGATAGCTTAAACTGGTTCCGGTTTGCAGCGGCGTCACGCTGTGGGATGCGCCCAAACCAAGGTCGGCACTATTGCGATTGGCGGTGATGGTGGCAAACAGGCTGCGAAATTTCTCATCGCAATTGGAACGTGGGCCGGCGATGCTATCGGCTTCCGAGCACAGGATTTCATTGGGCGTTGCGCCATACAACACTCTGGCATAGGAGGCGTCAGCACAACTGCCCGCTGTATCTTGAAACACATATTGATTATCGATCAGATAAAAGCGATTTTGCTGATCGGCGCAAGCCTGGTTTTTGGCAAACTCAAAAAAAATACTGGCATTGGCAGGTGCGCGGCTAGGTGGTGCACCGTTACTGGTGCTACCACTGCTACCGCTACCACCACCACAGGCCATAATGACGCCTGTGGATGCCAATGCCAGCAAACGAGAGACCTTTTGTTGAATCTTCATGATAATCCTTACAATTAAATGAGTTGGTGCGAGTTGGTGGGCGCTTTGCAGGTGCTTCCTGCATCAAAGTATGGAGCCATGATAAACACGGATGGCGGCGCAGTCTGCCGTGAAGTTTCGCGAAATTGTCATGGAATTGTACAATTGCCG
>CAMBDR010000437.1 GCA_945864765.1 Janthinobacterium lividum
CAACCTGGCTCGCTCAATACCACCGCAAACCCCAGCTTGCGGTAAAACGCCACTGCGCCCGTATTGAGCGGATTTACGCCACAATGCACGCCCCAATGCACGCCGCTGGCACCGCCTTGCTGCATCGCCTCCAGCAAGGCAAAAATCAAACGTCGCCCCAGCCCTTTGCCTTGCGCACGCGGCAGCAAATTGATATGCAAATGGGCCGGAAAGGCCGTCAGTGCCGGGTGGGTGTGGCAGGGCGCATGCAGGCGCGCCAGCAATTTGGCCTGAAACGAGGTCAGGTTGCCGGGCAAAGCATATTGGGTACGCTTTTGCGCCAGCCAGGTGGCATTCATCCAGTCATAAAACGCGCGGCTGTCCAGGCAACCCAGGGCATAGGCGCACACCCCGGCCTCATCTTCGGCCACCAACCCCAGCGCACCGGGTGCAACCAGGTAGGGGCTGGCGTACAGCAGGGCGGGCAGTTCCGGGTAATCCAGCGGGGTAGTCAGGGCTTGGCCTGCATCCGCGGTTTGGTAGCAAATAGTGCGCAAGGCCAGTTCATCGGACGTTTTGGCTGGCCGCAGGGTGAAGGCATTATCAGGTAGAGTGGTGGAAGTCATGGCGAATTTGGGTGGCTGGGTGCGCTAACGATAGCCTAAAATTGGCTATTTGTCACGGCTTACACGCAAAGCGCGCAAACGCTGATGCAGCGCATCCTCGCCATCCACCTTACGTTGTTGTTTGGCGCACAGGTAGTGTTCGGCAAACACATCCAGATACGCTTCCAATGTGTGCGCGGCCAGGGTGTCGTCGGCCAGCGCGAGGCATAATGCGGCCACTTCACTGGTACATAAATGCTCATCACAGCGGGCGCGGCGCAGGCGGTAGCGTGACAATTGCTCGGGTGTCAGGCTAAGTACCGGCAAATGATTCAGGTAAGGGCTTTTTTTGAAGATTTTGCGCGCCTCGGGCCAGGTTGCATCGAGCAAAATAAACAGTGGACGTTTTTGATTGGGGTGGTGATTGGGCAGCTCATTGGGTTGCTGATTGAGCAGGCCGTTTGCAGCGTCGTGCCCGGGCAGCAATTGCGTGATCACCCGCTCCGGTGCCACAAATTCACCGGGAAAGACGACATACGGTTGCCATTGTGGGTCAGCCAGCAGCGCCAACAGCGCAGGGTTGACCGTGGTACGTGCCCAACCAAAGGCCATGGTGTCGGGCACCACATCGGCAATCAACCAACCCGTGTTGCTGGGCTTGAGCGTTTCATGCTCGGCCATGAGCAGGCACACCCCGGCGCGCGTGGGCACCACCGGGCGCAGCGCGCATACGCAGTGGCTTAAAATCAGGCGGCAGCCGCCGCAGCGCTCACCCTTGGGGCCACCACGGGCCAGAAACGGGCGGGTGCTGCGCGTGAGGCGGTCGGCGCGCAGGCGGGATACGGCGTGGGGCAAGGTAGGTGGGTTCATGTGCGGGTTTATGTGCTTGGTAAGGCCAGGATCAGGGTGCCAGCGTCGTATTTTAATCCAATATGGCTGGCATTGGTCGTGTTTCGCTGCATCTGGCGTATTATGCGGGATTGGTATTTCCCCTATTTTTACCTGAACAGCATGATTGACGACATCAAAAAAAACCTGTGGGCCACCGCCGACAAATTGCGCGCCAATATGGACGCCGCCGAATACAAGCATATTGTGCTTGGTTTAATCTTCGTCAAATACATCTCCGACACCTTTCAAACCCGCTGCGAGGAATTGAAAAAGCGTTTTCTTGATCCCAATGATGATTATTTTCTCGATGGTGCCGATGAGCAAACGGTGGGGCAAGAGCTGGAAGACCGCGACTACTACAAAGCCGTGAATGTGTTTTGGGTGCCCGAAGCGGCGCGCTGGGAATCCTTGCGCGCGCAAGCCAAGCAGGCCGATATTGGCAAACGGATTGATGATGCGCTGGTGCTGATCGAAATCGAAAACCCCAAACTTAAGGGGATTTTGGATAAGCGCTATGCGCGTGTGCAGTTGCCGGACGGTAAATTGGGTGAATTGGTTGATTTGGTCTCGAAAATTGGTTTTGGTGAGGGTGGCGACACCGCCAAAAACCATGCGCGCGATTTGTTGGGGCAGGTATATGAATATTTTCTCGGACAGTTTGCCAGTGCCGAGGGCAAGCGCGGCGGGCAGTTTTATACGCCGGCTTCGATTGTAAAAACGCTGGTGGCGGTGCTGGCACCGCATCAGGGGCAGGTGTATGACCCGTGTTGTGGTTCGGGTGGCATGTTTGTTCAGTCGGAACGGTTTATCGAGGCGCATGGCGGCAAGTTGGGTGATGTCAGCATCTATGGGCAGGAAGCCAACCCCACCACCTGGCGTTTGGCGGCAATGAATTTGGCGATTCGGGGGCTTGATTTTAACCTGGGAGCCGGGCCAAATGATGTTTTTACCCATGATCAACATCCTGATTTACGGGCTGATTTTGTGCTGGCCAATCCGCCCTTCAACGTCAGCGACTGGTGGCATGGCAGTTTGGAAGGTGATCCGCGTTGGGTGTATGGCACGCCGCCGCAGGGTAACGCCAATTATGCGTGGTTGCAGCACATACTGTACCACCTCAAGCCGGGTGGGCGCGCCGGAATGGTGCTGGCCAATGGCAGTATCAGTTCCAGTAAAAACAGCGAGGGCGAAATCCGCCGCCGCATGGTGGAGGCGGACAAGGTAGAAATCATGATTGCGTTGCCGGGGCAACTGTTCTTCAATACGCAGATTCCGGCTTGTCTGTGGTTTTTGGTCAAGCAAAAGCAGGTGAGGGCGGGGCAGGTATTGTTTATCGATGCGCGCAAGCTGGGCAGCATGATCAGCCGGGTGCAGTGCGAATTGACCGATGAAGTTATCGAGCGGATAGCGGCTACCGTGGCGGCTTGGCGTGGGGAGGTGGGTGACTATGCCGACGTGGCCGGGTTTTGCCGCAGCGTGAGTCTGGCCGAAATTGCAGCGCAAAGGCATGCACTTACGCCAGAGCGCTATGTGGGCGTGGCAGCAGTGGGCGGTGATTACGAGGATTTTGCCGAGAAAATGCAAAAGCTGACCGAAACACTGGCCCAACAAATGGCCAGGGGGGCGGAACTGGATGCGTTGATCAGGCAGCAGTTGCTTGGCTTAGGGTATGATAGCCAAGGTAGGCAAGGCAGTTAATTTATTGGGAGAGTGAAATAATGCGTTTGAATTTTTCGACATTACAAAATGCGCTGCAACAATTGGAGAAGAGCTTGGCTTATGCCCATTCCGAGATGGCAAAAAATGACGCCGGATTATTTGAGCAACTGCGAAATTCGGTCATCCAGTGTTTTGAATTTACTTATGAGTTGAGCCATAAAATGCTCAAGCGTTATTTGGAAGCGGTGGCGGCTAACCCTGAAGCGATTTCCGAAATGTCCTTTCAAGAGCTGATTCGGGAAGGCAATCAAAAAGGGCTGCTTCAATCTGATTGGTCGGTTTGGAAAGGTTATCGGCAGGCGCGAAATAACAGCAGCCATACTTACGACGCACAAAAAGCACAGGAAGTATTTGAAGTGGCCCCCGCTTTTCTGGCGGAAGTGCGCTTTTTGCTGGCACAGTTGATGCAGCGCACGAGTAAAAATGATGAACATGCCTGATATTGATCTCACTTTTTCCGACTGGCAAGAACTTGTCGGTATCTTGAGGCGGCATGTGCCAGCGTATTCGGTTGCTGCATTTGGCTCCCGCGCAAAGTGGTTGGCCAAGCCGTATTCGGATCTGGATCTGGTAATCATGACGACGGTGCCCTTATCGTTGGCGCAAATGGTGGGTATCAAGGAAGCATTCGACGAATCGGATCTGACGGTTCGGGTTGATGTGCTTGATTGGGCCGCGACAGATAAAACCTTCCAGGAAATGATTGCCAAAGACAGGGTGATTATTCAGCGACCATTTGAACCAAACGGCAAGCAATTATGGATGGCGTGGCGATTGAGTGAGATTGGGCGTATTGTGGACGTTGTACCAGGAAAGGTCGCTGCATCCGGTCAGCAGCCTGCCGACACCTGCGTCTTGCCATGGGTAAGATCAGCCGATTTTTCAGTTATTCCAGCCAATGCCGTGCTTGTGTGTTGTAGCGGTGCGGGCGCGGGCCGGGTGGCATTGGCCACAACCCCCTGCCAACTCACAGGGCAGGTCGTGGCAATGATCGTCAATGCGGATAAATGGTCTTATGAGTTTATTTACTATAACTTGTTGTCACGACAACAGGAGCTTAGATTGTTGGTGGAGGATGTGGCGCAACCCGTGGCGAGCAAGACGGCTTTGTCTGCGCTGTGGGTGAGTTGCCCGGCATTAGTCGAGCAAAACCGGGTGGTGGCTATTTTGCGCTTACAAGATCAGCGCATTGCCTTGTTGCACGAAATGAATGCAACGCTCGCAGCCATGCTTGAAACGACGTTGGCGGGCGGGTGCCATCAGCAATTGGCGACGCTGCTTTCGCAACGCATAGCGGAAAATAAACAGCAAGCCATATTGATAGCCACCCTGCGCGACACCTTGCTCCCACGTCTGATCGCCGGCCAACTGCGCCTGCCCGAAGTCCAAGCCCAAATTGAGGAAACCATTTCATGACGACTTAACTACTTGGTTTGCGTGAATGCGTCATTAAATTTGAGTACAATAGCCAATTGCCCCTAATCCATACCCCTGCCCAATGATGGAATTGAATCAACTAACCGATTTGTCCCAACTTGCCGAATCCGCTGAATTGGAATGTAAGCTCGCGCTGGGTGCCGATGGCAAAGGCGAAGTGCCCAAGGAGTTTTGGGTGACTTATTCAGCCATGGCCAACGCGCATGGTGGGGTGCTGCTGTTGGGCGTGCGTGAAAAAGCAGGCCAATTTACGG
>CAMBDR010000438.1 GCA_945864765.1 Janthinobacterium lividum
GACGCCACCAACCCGATGCATGCCTCCGGCTTTAGCGCCGTCAGCGTGCCGCTGATTTTGCACCCCGCGCTGGAAGAATACGTACCCATGATCCAGGCCCGCAGCCCGGCCAACGGCACCTGGAATGGCGCAATGAGTGGCAATACGGCAGACGAGGTATTTCATGCCACTTCGGTAAAATTTGGTGCCATGGCCCCGGCCATGTTGAACACCATGAAGTATGACGGCACGCTATGTACCATGACCCCGGAAGCGGGCGTCACTTATACGGGTGAATGCTTCTTGCAGCAGGCGGCGGTGGATAATAAAATCGGGCAAATTCTGGGCGAAAGCTACCAGGCGACTGCCAGTTATTTGTACACGGCGTTTAAGGGCAATACGCCTTAAGCTGGGGTAATTACCAAGCCGCGTAGCCAGCTTTAAACCACCTCTGGCTACCCGGCTTCCCCCTTCTTCACCAATTGCTTTTCAAACGCAATATCGAGCTTACTCAATTTTTTGGGCTTTTCCGGCAAGGTTGCGTTGACGAAGGCGACAAACTCATCCAACTCCAGTGCCGGGGAGCGCACTTCCAACACCCCGGCGGCATTGGTTTCCATCAAAGAAAACGTGCCGTTGGACGCAATTTGCATCGAATAACGCGGATTAGCGCTACGGGTTTTGAGACGTGCAACGGCACTGCTGGCGCGCGTGGATCGCATGCGAAACTCCAATCTTGGATTACGGTAGAGTTGGGCATTATCCCACATTAGCGGCGCGCCGCACCCCACTACCAATTTTCAATTGGGAAAACCAGTCAATAAAGCGCCCCACATCCGCGCCCTGATAAATTGCGCCATGCTGTGGGCACAGCATATCGATCTCCATGCTACTGACCCGTTCGCACCAATCCAGTTTGGCTTCGTTCGAACCCATCCAACGGCGGTGAAAGCCTTCGGCATGGCGAATATGCTTGGCAAAATCGGTCACCATCAAACCATCTTCATCAGCAGGCAGCAGCGCAGCACCGACATCGCCGGAAAACAGGATTTTTGCCACCGGATCATACAAATTAAAATTACCCGAAGAATGCAGGTAATGGGCAGGTATGGCTTTCAAAACCAGATGCCCGAGTTCAATATCCGCGCCCTCATCGGGCAAATTGATAAAAGTTTGCGCATTACCGCCAAAATGCGGCACGAAAGAATTCCACAACCAGCTCAAGTAGCATTTCAACTCCGGGTTAAACGCCAGCCACAAAGCCAGCGATGAAATCACATCCGGGTCCTGATGCGAGGCAAACAGCGCCGTAATATTGCGCGCATCAAAACCGTAATTAATCGCCGAAAACACTTCCGGGAAGATTTCCATGCCACCAGGGTCGGTCAGCAGCATTTTTTTGCCACTGCGCACCAGATACTCATTGGTATCGATCAAATAACCGGGGCGATTTGGGTCACGCGTAACGGCAGCCCACTGGTGTTCGCCTTTTTGGAAAATGGTAACGATTTTTTTCATGATGACATGGTCACATTCAGTTGTTTCAGTTGATCAATAATCTGCAAGATCACCTCATCGATTTGGCGTGATATTTGCTCCATTTCGGCGAGCATTTTATTGCCATAGGCAGCTTCAATGCGGCCGTTATTGGAGAGCATGGCGGCAGAACGGCACAACGGCAGCGAGCGTTGCACCTCAACCACCAATTGCTGCCATTCCTTCTCTTTGGCCAGTTGCACCTGTTCGTGCGTATCTTGCAATTGCTGCACATGGCGCAACAAAGCCGCTGGTGCGACCTCGCATTTGCTGGCGGTCTGCTGCAGCAAGGCCAGACTTTTTTCTTGCTTGAGTAATTCGGCGGTACTGCGCACCAGACGAAAAATAAGTTGGCCTAAATGATCCATGACATCGCAAATTTTTTCGCTAAAGGCACGCAATTCCAGCGCCACCACCCGAAATCCAGCCGATTTATCACCTGCTCGCTTGGAGATCAGCAGCGCATTGATGGCCACAACATTGATTTCACGCGACATGGCGATCACCTGTTTCAGATTTTCATTAATCGAAACAGCGTGGGTCAAGCTTAACGATGGTTTGGATTGCGACATGGCAATACGGCAGTGTGAAGAGGATCATTCCTTTTTACATGACTTTAATGGGAAAGACAATGCGCCAGATCAAAAAATACGGTGCGCTGTGCAGGACGAGCATTTGCAAAATCTGCCTTCCTCGCGCTGCCAGTCCATGACAAAAGAATAGTAGTTCCGTTACCTTTGATTTTTTATAATTTCAATAAAGAAATATATTATTCGAAAACACTTGACAAATGCAAGTAGTATGATCACACTAGCGTCACATTAGATCAATCCTGATGGAAATTTACTTATGCGAAGATCAATTTCGCCATTCGTAGACCCATCTATGATTGAAAAGATAATTATTATGTACAACACAAGGCGAATATCTTATCCATGGGTTGAACGCCGCAACACCTGCTGCAAAGCAATCAAAAAAACTTAACTACAAAGAGAAGAAAATGAACACAAAAAAAGATCATGCTGTGAGCTTATTGTTTAAAACCACCCTGACTCTTTCGCTTGGTTGTGCTGCCATATTCAGCACCGCAGCACAGGCGGCTGATTTACCAGTAGCCAGCAAGGCCGCAACCAAACCAACTGTCGTGGATCAAGGCAAGCGCTATGCCGCCTGGAAAGTAGCCGCCATGATGGGTGACAAAAATTTTATTGCCGTGGTGCAGCGCAATTTGGCAGGCAAGACCAAAGCGGATCAGCCTGTCATGCTCAACAGCCTGTTGGCCGAGCATGGCATCAGCAGCGCGCAAGCCAAGCTGGACGCCACTGCATTAACCCAAATTGACCAAAATGTGCGGCAATACAAGGGCATTGCGGCGCAAAGCAAGAGCGTGATGGAAGTGAGCCTCTACACACCGAAGAATTACACAGGCCGCATCGACTGGAAGAATCTACCGGTTGCCTATGCCCCGGCTGGCAAGAAAAAAGAATGGAAGACGGTAGAAGCGTTTGATCAGAAAGGCCGTTCTTACCAACTTGATGCACACAAAGCACCTGCCAAGCCGGTGCTGGTGGTCGGCATCAACGGGCGCGAAGCGATGCGTGCAGGCACGGCCTACGTCAACCAATATTTGCAAGATCACGGCATGCAAGGCAAAACGCCCACCGTGAGCACTACGCCATCCTTTGCCACCGCAACACCAACCTATATCGACACCACCAAGCTGGACTATGTTCGCCTGAAAAATGATCAAGAACCGTGGATTTCGGGTGCTGCCGAAATCTATGCCATCGTTTCCGGGGTTCAACCGAATCAGGCCAAGGCGGGCTTGACCATTGTTGACATGCCTTATCTGGATAATGACAACACCGATTACCGTCCCAACCAAATTCTGGTGTTCTGGAGCGAGTATCGTTATGCTGCAGCGAATGTCCAATTGTTTGAGCATGACGATAATACCAACTACAAAGACTTGGCAGTGGCGTTGGCTGACGGCGTGACTGCGATCCTTGGTGCGTTTGTGCCAACTTACGCCGTGATTGGTCAGGTAGCGTCCGCCATTTTAAAAGCCATGCCCGCAAATTGGTTCTCCAATGACGATGATTACGTGGACAGTTTTTACACCTTGGAAAAAGGTAAGACTTACACCAATTACCTTGGTGCGGGCAATAACGCCACCGTCAGCCTGACACCGTATCGATTGTTGCAACAATAAACAGCGTTTGCCAAGGCAAACAAAGCAAAGCGAGCCGACCCGGGATTTCTCCCGTGATCGGCTCGCTGATTTTTGAGGCGATCTGCATACACGCCCAACGCCCGCGCTTCTTCATTTCGCCATCCATCATGCCAGAATTTGGCATGATCATGCTACAATTTGGCATGATCATATTGGAATCAGGCACCATGTCAACCAATGCCCTCTTTTCCGCAGCGTTACAAAAAATCCTCGCCTTGCTGTTTGTGCGGGTGGATGAGGCGTTTTACCTCAATGAAATCATCCGTCTCACCGGTTTGGGCAGTGCCTCGGCCCAACGCGAGTTAAAGCAACTGGAACTTGACGGGCTGATACGCTCAGAGCGCGTAGGTAATATGCGGCGCTTTCAAGCCAACCCGGCCAGCCCAATTTACCCGGAACTACACGGCATGATCCAAAAAACCTTTGGTTTGACGGGTGTATTACGCGATGCGTTGGCACCACTGGCAGGCAAGGTGCAGTTGGCCTTCGTCTATGGTTCCATGGCCAAAGGCAATGCCACTGCAAACAGTGATATTGATTTATTATTGGTGGCAGAGCAGCTCAGTTATGGTACGCTATTGGCTGCACTGGCCCCGGCGGAAGAAAAGCTGGGCCGAAAAATCAACCCGACGCCCTATACCACGGCAGAGTATATTAAACGGTATCAGGAGCAGCAGCATTTTTTAATGCGGGTACTGGAACAACCCAAGCTATTTTTGATGGGAGACGAGAATGACCTGCGACGCCTTGGTGAATCTGGCGAATCTGGCGAGCATTCGCAAGTTGAAGGCCGAGCTATCGAGCCTACGGGAGTTTGATGGTTTGGTGCGCTCTGCGTTGGATCGGGCACTGGACGCGCAAAACCCAAGCCTGTCCTTGGCCAGCCGTTTTACGTTGGCGTATGACGCCTCGCATGCGCTCGCGCTGGCTGCCTTGCGTGCGCATGGCTACCGTAGCGAAGACCGATATCTGGTATTTCAATGTTTGACGCACACATTGAACTGGCATGCAGATCAATGGCGGATTTTGGATTTTTGCCACAAGAAGCGCAATCTTGCAGAGTATGAAGGCCATTTGGATGTGGATGATGAACTGATTACGGAATTGATTGGCTTGGTCAAGCTGTTAC
>CAMBDR010000439.1 GCA_945864765.1 Janthinobacterium lividum
AACCCCGGAAGAAGCCAGTGCCCAGCCCCGGCGCGTGCTGGCACAGGTGATGGACATCGGCACCTTTGAAGACATGCAAGCCCTGGCCGCAGAAGTGGGTGACGCCGCACTGTGCGATGTGCTGCAACATGCGGAAGCGGGCCAATTCAATATTCGCTCCTGGCACTACTGGCATTACCGCCTTGGCTTGGCACAATTAGAGCAAGTGCCGCCATTGCCTCAACGCAAATTTGAATGATCCCATGCCCACACCGCTCCCCCTGCGCCATTTCCTGCTCGCTTTAGCCGTCGTCGCCGTCTGGGGCACCAATTTCGTCGTCATCAAACTCGCCCTCGGCCACTTGCCGCCGCTGTTATTTGCCGCCTTACGCTTTGGCATGGCATTCCTCCCCGCCGTATTCTTCCTGCCGCGCCCGGCAGTCGCCTGGCGCAATCTGGCTTTATACGGCGTGCTGATCGGCGTAGGCCAATTTGGTTTGCTCTACCTGGCCATGCGCGGCAGCATTTCGCCCGGTTTGGCTTCGCTGGTGATCCAAACGCAAGTCTTCTTCACCATCGGCATCGCCATGTGGCGCACCCGCGAGCGTATGCAAGGCTTTCAATGGTTGGCCCTGGCGCTCGCCACCAGCGGCATGCTGGTGATTGGTTTGCATACCGATGGCAGCACCACGGTAGTCGGCTTGCTGATGGTGCTAACGGCGGCACTCTCCTGGGCGGGCGGTAATATCACTGCCAAAGAAGCAGGTAGTATCAATATGCTGGCCTATGTGGTTTGGTCCAGCGCCATCGCCGCACCCATCCTGCTTTTTCTCTCGCTCTGCTTCGAAGGCTGGGCCGCAATCAGCCACAGCCTGCAGCAAGCCAGCCCGGCCACCTGGCTGGCAGTGGCGTGGCAAGCCTGGGGCAATACCTTGTTTGGCTACGCCGCCTGGGGCTGGCTGCTGGCGCGCCACCCGGCAGCCACCATTTCCCCCATGGCGCTACTGGTGCCCGTGTTTGGCATGGCCACTTCAGCACTGTATCTGGCCGAAGCACTGCCAGTCTGGAAATTGCTGGCAGGCGCTTTGGTGCTGTGCGGCCTGGCACTGAATTTGTTGTGGCCGCTGTTGCGCGCCAAGTCAGGTGCAAGACCATAAAGAACCACAAATTCCGATTCCGTCAGCGTTGTTTTATTTTTCTGGATTTCACATCCACGCACCATTTTTTCACATCCTCGCACCATTTTGTAGCAGCAGGCACGATACTTGGCTTACAATCATATGGCTTATTCCTCCGGTGCAAGGTTGCTCAGTGTCGCGCTGAATCGCCAAAAATCGGTTTTTCCCCGGTCAATTAAACAGGACGGTGCCATGCATTGCATCCCCGGCTATCAAATCACCGAAGTGCTGCATAGCGGCAGCAAAACGCTGATCTATCGTGCCGTGCGCGAGAAGGATGCCTGCCCGGTCATCATCAAAACCCTGGTCGATGACTACCCCAACCCCAAAGACCTGGCCTGCCTGCAACACGAATACGCCCTCACCAAAGACTGGCAAGAAGAAGGCCTGCTGCGTAGCTATGAACTGATCAAACACCAACACACCCAACTGCTGATCCAGCAAGATATCAAAGGCGTCTCGCTCAATCGTCTGCTGGCCGAACGGCCCTTGTCATTGGAGTCCTTTTTGTTGATCAGCCTGGCCCTGGCGCAAGCCTTAAGTCAGATTCATCGCCGCATGTTAATCCATAAAGACATCAACCCCGCCAATTTGGTGATCAACCTTAAAACCAGACAAGTCCAAATCATCGATTTTGGCCTTGCCACCCAACTCTCCCGCGAAACCCCGCAGTTACAGGCACCGGGCATGCTGGAAGGCACGCTGGCCTATCTGTCACCCGAACAAACCGGGCGCATGAACCGGGATCTGGACTACCGTAGCGATTTTTATTCTCTGGGTGCCAGCTTTTATGAAATGTTGACCGGTGTGCCACCTTTTAGCGCAGCCGACCCGATGGAACTGGTGCATTGCCATCTGGCCAAAATGCCGCGCCCGCCGCATGAACTATGCCCCGAAGTGCCGCCCGTGCTCTCAGAAATCGTACTAAAACTGATGGCCAAAACGGCGGAACAGCGCTACCAAAGCGGCTTTGGCCTGTGCGCCGACCTGGCCAACTGCCTGCAACAATTCCGGCGGGTGCAGCGCGGGCTGGCCGCTTCGATTGATTCGTTTGTGCTGGGGCAACAGGATGTGTCGGAGCGTTTTCATATTCCCCAAAAATTGTATGGCCGGGAAACCCAGGTGCAGCAAGTGCTGGATACCTTTGCCAGGGTTAGCCGGGGCCAAACCGATATGCTGTTGGTGGCCGGCGATTCGGGCATCGGCAAAACCGCCCTGGTGCATGAAGTGATTAAGCCGATCAGCCAAAAAAATGGCTATTTTATCGAAGGCAAATTTGAGCAGTTTCAACGGGGCACGCCCTATGCCGCCATGATTCAAGCCTTCCAGAACCTGATGCGCCAATTGCTCACCGAAAGCCCGGCCCGCATCCAGCACTGGAAAACCCGCATCGAGCAAGCCCTGGGGGCCAATGCCCAGGTGGTGATTGATGTGATTGCTGATGTGGCACTGATCCTCGGCCCCCAGCCTGCGGTGGATGTGCTGCCGCCGCAGGATGCACGCAACCGCTTTCAAACCACCGCCTATCATTTCATCGAAGTATTTGCCCAACCCGAGCATCCGCTGGTGTTATTTCTGGATGATTTGCAATGGGCCGATTTCGCCTCGCTGCAACTGCTGGAAAACCTGCTGGGCGGTTTCCGCCACCCGGCTTTGCTGATCCTGGGGGCATATCGCGATAATGAAGTCGATGCCACCCACCCCTTCATGCTGGCGCTGGATGGCTTGCGCAAGATTCGCGCTGACTTATGCACGCTCAAGCTGCAAGCGCTGGGCTTTGACGATCTGCACCAACTGGTGTGCGATACGCTCACACCCTCTGCATGCGATGCAGCCAGCCTGGCAGACGTGATTTTGCAAAAAACCGATGGCAACCCTTTTTTCGTCAATGCTTTTTTGACCCGCCTGTATGAACAGGGCGAATTGACTTTTTCTGCAAGGGACGGTGGCTGGCGGTGGGATATGGCCCATATCAAAGGGCAACAGATTACCGATAATGTGGTCGAACTGATGGCGCAAAAAATGCGTACACTGCCCGTGCTGACCCAGCAATCGTTGGTGCTGGCGGCCTGCATCGGCCATCAATTTGATCTGACCACGCTGGCCCAGGTGGATGGCTCCGGGCTGGATGGCTCCGGGCTGGATCGTGGTGCCGATCCGGATAGTGCCGGGCTGGACGGCCACGGGCGCACGGTGTTCGCGCTCATGCGCGAGCTGTGGGCGGCGGTTAAAGCCGGGTTGTTGCTGGCACAAGGGAGCTGGCGCATCGAAGAAGTGATGCTGGCCTCGGATGCTGCAGCCAGCATGGCCTCTTACCGTTTTCATTTTGCCCATGACCGGGTGCAACAGGCCGCTTACGAGCTACGGCCGGCCGCTTACACCGCAGCCCTGCATTTGAAGATTGGCCGCCTTTGGCTAAAACAATTGGGGCAAGCGGCGCAGCAGGAAGCAGTGGCCCAGCCGGAAGCGGCAGCCTCAAGTCTGATAGATGACACCTTATTTGCCGTCACCAACCAATTTCACGCCGCCACCGCCCTGATACAAGATCGCGTCGAACGGGTGCAGGTGGCGCAATTGAATTTACAAGCGGGCAAAAAAGCCATGGCATCCACCGCTTTTAGTTCTGCCATGCGCTACCTCAATAGCGGCCTGGCCCTGTTGAATGGGGGGGACTGGGAAAGCCAGTATGCGCTGACGCTGGAACTGGTGCTGGTGCAGGCCGAATGCGAATACATCAACCACCAGCACGCCATGGCGGAACAGCATTTTAATGTGGCACTACAACACGCCAAAACTAATCTGGAAAAAGCTGGCATTCACATGCGCCAAATGGAATTGTTTGGCAGCCAGGGCGCTTACCGGCGCGCCGTGGATGAAGGGCGCGCCGGATTGCGCTTGCTGGGTATCAAGCTGCCATCGCAACCCAAAAAATACCACATCCTGCTCGAACTGCTGCAAGAAAATTGGCATCGCCGGGGCCAGCCAGTGAAGTTGGCTTTGGAGCGCTTGCCATTGAGCCCGTCGCCGCAGCATCAACTGGCAATTCGAATTTTCTCGCTGCTGGCCCCGTTCGCTTCATTCGTCAATTTGCCATTAACGGCATTGATGAGTGTGCGGGCGGTGAATTTGGTGTATCGGCGTGGCATCGCGCCGGATGCGGCCTATATGCTGATGACTTTTTCGGCCACCCTGATCCCGATACGGCGCTATCAACTGGCCCAGGCCTACGCCGACAAAGCCAATCAATTGTGCCAGGCCCAAGCGGTGAGCAGCCAGCTTATTCCACTGCATATGTTTGCCAATTGGATTAATCATTGGTATCACCCGTTGCACACCAGCGTTGCTCATTTGGAGCATTGTTTAAAGCTGGCGCTGGAAACCGGAAACTGGATTTACGCCTCATTTTCCATGTGCAACCTGCTGCATGCGTTTTACGGCACGGGCCTTGAATTATCCGGGTTTTTGCAGCAAAGCCAAAAATTTGATCATATGTATCAACAAATGGGCAACCCCAACCGCTTGGGTTCCTTTTGCAAGTTAGCCATCGCATGGGTTCAGGCACTGGTGGAGGCGGGTGAACAAAAGTCGGGCGCAATAAGGCTAGCTAGCGTGGTCGAAGAAAGCGTTACCGGTACGCCGAACCATGCCGTTCACTATATTATGTATACCTTCGCCTGTTTTTACGAA
>CAMBDR010000440.1 GCA_945864765.1 Janthinobacterium lividum
GAAATAAGGATGCTTTACTCATTCACTTATATCCCATTCGCCAAACAATTTGAAGACTGAATCGTCAAAGCGCATTACATTCAACGGTGCCTGAATCACGCCATTTTCCACCCAAAACGAAGCAAACCGGGTCATGCCGGTGATACGAAAATTAGCCCGATCCGAATAATTCAAGTACCATAAATTGCTGATATACACACCCGTACCCAATTGCGCCAACACTTGATCCAAAGGCAAGTCACCCGCTGCCATATCGATGGCTTCCATACTTTCGCTGCCATTCGCACCATTGCTTGCCAGCGCGTATTCTTGCGCCGTGCGTGGCGAAATCAAGCCATCGACCAAACGCCCCTGTTCAATGATTGTAAGGCAAGCTGGCTTGATAAAACCATCTTCCTGAAAACCCGGTGCCAAACCTTGTTGCGTGTTTTCCGACAAACTGAACATGGGGTTGAGGCGCAGCCCTTCATCACGCATGCGCATCATCGCGCTTTGCTTGGTGCGCAAGGATTTTTCCGATACCCCATCCCAGTTAAACATGCTCATGATTTCATGGATTGCCGAGGGTGTCAGGTAGGCGCGGTAAGCGCCCGGCGGCACGCTGATCGGGGCTTTTTGCAGCAAAGCCAATTGCTGCGCTGCCTCTCCAAAGCGGGCACGAAATGCGGCCGGGTCCCACTCAAACCCGGCATACTCAGTTTTGACTGCTTTGTCGGTATTATGGTACAAACTCCAATCGAGGTTGAAGCTGGCAATTTCATGCCAATTGCGCTGGCCATAGGAATTGGCAAAACCCCGGTATTGCGCACCACAGGCCAATAGTCCGACAAAATCAAAGTCTTTGGCCACTGCCAAAATTTGATCCAGGATGACCGATGTGGCAGGCAAACGCGAAGCGACCACATGTTCGGTGGAATGCACTTCGGTGGCCATCATAAAATACGGGTCTTCTGGCACATCGGCAATTTGCTGGCGCAACAGCGCCAAAATCTGTGCAATTTGATCCTGGTCGGCGGTCCAATCACCCGATAAAATCAGGCTGCTGATGGCGTGACGGGTGCCAATAATCCAGTCGATGCTCAATTCCATTTGTTTCACATGGCCGCTCTGGCGTATCAAACCGTGATTAAAACGCACGAAATCCGACTCTTCCCCCTCCATGCCGCAGGTAAAGCGTTCCGCGCCTTGAACCTGTTGCTGTAAATAATCCGCAAGAGCACTGAAATAAGCATTGAAATGAGCTTGCATTAATCCTGTCCTCCAAAGACCTCAACTTGTCCAAACAAACAGGCGGGCGATGCATGGCCAACCCGTGCCACCTGGGATGGCTCGGCTTTGCCGCAATTGGGCGTACCCAACACTTCCACGCTGGCGGCATTGCCAACGGCTTTTAATGAGCGCCAGAAAGTGGCGGAAATACCACGGTAATTCGGATTTTTCACCACACCCTTGAGTTCTCCGTTTTGTATCAGGCGGCCATATTCGCAACCGAATTGAAACTTATTGCGCGAATCATCAATCGACCATGAGGTATTGGCATCCATCATGATGCCATTTTCGACCGAGGCAATCATTTCCGCCACACTACTGCTGCCCGGTTCCACATTCAGGTTGGACATGCGGTCCAGTGGCGGCCGATTCCAACTGGTGGCACGCGCTGCGGCCACGCCATCCATATTGGCACGCGCTTGCGAGATGGCACCACCCAGTGGGCGCTGCAAAATACCGTCACGGATGACAAATTCTTTTTGCGCGACACTGCCGTCATCGTCCCACTGGTAACTGGCGAGCTGTTCAGGGCGCGAAGGGTCAAACGTGACATTGAGCAGCGGCGAACCGTATTGATATTCACCAAACATATCAAGCGTAACAAAACTGGTGCCAGCGAAATTGCGCTCATCGCCCAAAATACGATCCAATTCAATCGGGTGGCCTATCGATTCGTGAATTTGCAACATCATTTGACTTGGCATCAGCAATAAATCCATTTTGCCGCCAGGGCAGTTGGGCGCGGCCAATAATTCCAGCGCCTCGTGCGCCAATTTGGGCGCTGCCTGGTCAAAGCCACTGCTATATAAAATTGATAAATCGCCCTGCTGACATAAGGCATTACCAGCAAATGAGCGGGTTTGCGTATCCGCGCCCTGGTTGGCGGTGACACGCAAATCGGGCATCACATAATGAAAACTTTGCGCCGCATCGGCCCCGTCGGAGCTTAAATACAGTTGTTCGGTTGATACAGTCGAAAGCCCGGCGACCCAATCTACAATACGCGGATCAATTTCACAGGCCTTGGATTGCGCCATCAAAAATTCAATCATTTGGCGGCGACTTAAATTCGGGGCTTGCGCCGAACGTGGGCTGTGGTAGCGCCCTTGCGGACGCGGCATTTGAATTTTCGAATAATCGGTCACGCTGCGGCCAATCGACGCTTTGGCCCAATCAGCCGCCCGGGCAATGGCCGCTTTCAAGCCAGCGCTACTCAAATCCGAAGTCGCGGCATAGCCATATCCCCCTTGGTGCATCACCGTCACCATGCCTCCACGGCTGGTACTGGTCACCAATGGTTCCAACACATTCTGACGCACCACGATGTGCTCCTGACGCTCATCCACCAGGCGCAGCGAACAAAAATCGAGCGCGGGCAAAATACTTTTAAATACAGGTCGGATCGCTTCGAACACACAATACCTCTTTTTGGATGGGGTTTGACGGGCGAGAATAGATGCCCCAATAAAACTGTGAGTGTAACAGAATTGCGCATGCCCACAGCAAAGCCAGCACAAAGCACTGAGCAAGCTAACAACGCAGAAAAAGTTTCCCGTACCAAGCCTGTATTTTTCTCTTACAATGGCCGATAACGGCACAGAGCATGAAAATATCATTGGCATTCTTGGCACTCTTGGCACTCTATTCATATTCAAGGTAGGCGGATGGGTAAATATAGCAATTTAACGGTGTTGATCGTCGATCCGAATGTCGGCATGCGCGGCAATTTACACAATATGCTCAATTCTTGTGAAATCACGAGAATTGAATATGCTGTCAATGCAGGTACAGCCATTCGTCAAATTCGCAAACAGCCGTTTGATGTCATCTTGTGCGAGTACGATTTGGGCAATGGCCAGGAAGGCCAGGATGGCCAGCAACTGCTGGAAGACTTGCGCCATCACAAACTCATTGCCCTTTGGACAATTTTCATCATGATCACTTCGGAAAATGTCTTGTCCAAGGTGATGGGTGCGGCGGAATTAACCCCGACCGATTATATTTTGAAGCCGTTTACGCGCGATATGTTGTTACTACGCATCACCAAGGCCTTGGAAAAGCGGGCGGACTTCTTTTCGATTCACCAGGCCATGACGCAAGGCAATTTACGCGAAGCGATACGCATCTGCGCGCTGGGCGAAACCAAGGTGCCGCGCCACGCTGCCGACTACATGCGCTTGCGTGCCGAATTACACCTGACGCTGGAAGAAGCCGCCGAAGCCGAAACCTTATACCGCCAAATCCTGGAAGCCAAACCCTTGCACTGGGCGCAACTGGGCCTGGGCAAAGCCTTGTATCTGCAACAGCGCTACCCGGAAGCCGAAGAAACCTTACGCTTTCTGATTAACTCCAACGACAAATTAATGAGTGCCTACGATTGGCTGGCCAAGACCCACGTGGCGCTGGAGCAAGCACCGGAAGCGCAGAAAGTGTTGGAAGATGCCGTGGCTAAATCACCACACATGGTCAAGCGTTTGCGCCGTTTGGGCGAGCTGGCGCTGGAAACCGGTGATGTCGGCGTGGCCGAGCGCTCATTTAAACAAGTGGTTAGCAAAGCCAAATACTCTGAGTTTCGCGACCCGGAAGACCATGTCAAGCTGGTGCAAACCATGATTAAAAAAGGTGATGCGGCGGGTGCGGCGGGCGTGGTGCGCGATTTGGAAAAATCCTTGCGTGGCAACCCCAAAATGGATGTTTGCCGTGCCTTGTCGGTGGCGATGTTGTATGACGCGACGGGTAACAAGAAAAGCGCGAGTGATGAATTTAGCAATGCCGCCACCGAAGTGCAAAAAGAAGCCCCGCTCTCGGGCCAAATGTTGGTGACACTGGCGCAAAATTGCTTGCAACATCAACTGGACGAACATGCTTCGAATGTGATGTTTGCGGCGATGAATGATGTCGAAGGTGAAATCGGCGTGACGCAGGCAATGGCGGTATTTGAAAAAGCGGGCCGCCCCGATTTGGCCAAGGGTATGGATATTCAGGTCAAAAAACAAGTGGCCGAGTTGGTGGCGAGCAGCGAAGAAAAAGCCAAACAGGGCGATTACAAAGCGGCGGTGGCGGCCATGTTGGCGGCGGTGCATCATATTCCCGAGAATGTGCAATTGGTATATGGCGCGGCCACCGTCATTTTGAAACAAATTGACGCCTTGGGCTGGGATCACACCTTGGGCCAGCAAGCCTATTCTTTCATCGAAAAAATCCGCCATATCGACGCCAACCACCCCTTATTGCCGACTTTGGTGAAAGAATTCCAGAATATGCAACGCAAATACGGTATCGCAAGCTAGTCCATTTGGCTTGTACTGCGTTGTTGTGCCGTACTTGGCCGTGCTTACGGTAGAATGGAAGATTATTTTCTTGCATTCTACCAAGCACCCATGACTACAGGCAAACCTTCCACGCCCGCTGCTGCTGCACTCGCTGCTGCGCTCGCACCCAACTTTTTGCGCACCATCGTCGAAAACGATTTGGCAGCAGGCACTTACCAGCGCGCGGGCTTACCGCCCATCATTACGCGTTTCCCGCCCGAACCCAACGGTTATTTACATATCGGCCACGCCAAATCGATTTG
>CAMBDR010000441.1 GCA_945864765.1 Janthinobacterium lividum
CCCAATTCGTCCGGCCCGTTTCAGGGTGCCTACAGCGCCATGGGCGCGTTCGGCCAATACATTACGGTGCTGCCCGCACTGGATATGGTGATCGCCCACAAAACCGCCATCGATAACGGCAATAATCAACCCAAAGGCGTCTCGCTGCAACAATATTCCGCCACCTTGAACATGCTGGTGGCAGCGCGGCTGGATCGCACCGACCGCGAAAAAATCGCCGCCCGCGTCTCGCCAGCCGAACAGGCAGCACTCGACCAGTTAAAGCAAGGCCAAATTGATGAGGCCAGCGCAGCCTTGAGCGAAGCGGACAAAAGTACTTTACGCGCCAATGCAGAAAAACAATTGGCGGCCTTAAAGTAAGGGGTGCGTACAATGTGGTGGGGTTTGTGGCGGTGCAGATGAAATGGTTTATTCAATGACGGCACGAGTGCCAATGTTTCGATTACAATGGCATCACTTCCATTCCCCATAAGCAAGATCATGAAAACGCTACTCGTCATCGATATGCAAGTCTCCTGGTTCGAAACCCCACGCCATGATAAGGATGGCGTTATCGCACGCGTCAATCTGGCCATTGATGCGATGCGGCAATCGGGGGGTAATGTGGTGTTTATCCGCCATAGCGATGCCGATGCCATGCCTGATAGCCCCGGCTTTCAAATCGAGCCTGCCTTGCATTATCAAGCAGAGGATATTATTTTTGATAAAACCGCCTGTGATTCCTTTGCCGATACCGCGCTTTTGCCCTGGTTGCAGCAAATGGGTAGCAAAAACCTTTACCTGTGTGGCCTGGCGACCGAGTTTTGCGTTGATACCACCTTGCGCGCGGCCTTGTCGCGCGGCTTTAATGTCACCGCCCTGGCCGATGCGCATACCACCGCCAATCGCCCTCACTTGAAGGCGACTCAAATCATTGAACATCACAATTGGGTCTGGGCGAATATGACTGCGCCCATGGGCCGCAGCTTGCGGGTGTGTGAGACGGCGCAGGCTTTACTTGATTTGGCTTGATTTGGTTTGATTGCTCATGTCATAAAACCACGAATCGATGCGCAGATTGATTGTAATTGCACGCTATCCATGCGGCTAATAATTTTACGAATCACCGAACTCATGGCCGTTTCCACCCCGCTCAAGCCCAGGGTGGCCGATTGTTCCAGAATAAAGCCGATATTGGCCAGTTTGAGCGGGTTGATGAAGTATTCGGTCATGCCCGCGTCCATGAAGGCCTCGATGATATTGGCCAAATCCTCGCGGTGGTCGGTGGCATCCTCTGCCTGCTCCACGGTATCCAGGATGGCTAACATTTTTTCGTGTAGTTCTTCGGAAAGATAGAAACGAATGAAGTGCCGGGAGGAAGGGGCAGGGGGTGTCGGGGTTGCGGCTACCGCTTTGGCGGTGGGTTTGCGTTTTGCGGCTGTCATGGGGTTTGCCCTGTTCGGTTGATGAGTGGGTGATTAAACTGTCGGCGCGGTTCACAGCGCAGTGCGCTCCTTTTTCTGTGCCTTGAGCGGGAAGCTTAAGGTAAATTGTGAGCCTTTGCCCAAGGTTGAATCGGCCTTGAGTGTGCCACCCAGTACGCCGGTCACAATATTGAGCGAAATCGATAAGCCCAACCCGGTGCCGCCCTGGCCCAGGCGAGTGGTATAAAACGGTTCAAACACATGGGCCAGGGTGTTTTCATCCATGCCTTTGCCATCATCGAGAAAAATCATTTCCACCATCGGCGACTGAGATGGCGTATGCGATGGCGCATGCAATGGCGTATGCAATGGCGCATGCAATGGCGTATGCAATGGCGCATGCGAGGCAGAAGGGGCCTGTAAGCTGGCGCTAATCTTGAGGCTGCCGTTGCTGCGTCCGCCAAAACCATGGATCACCGCGTTTTGCACCAGATTGGCGATCACCTGACCCAGCGGGCCGGGGTAGCTGTCGCACTCAATATTGGCCGGAATCCAGGTTTCAATCAGCCACGGCTCATGTTTGAAGCCAGCCCGTAGCGCGGCAATATTGTCATCCACCAGCGCGCGCAGATCAAACTTGCGGCGTTGTTCCGAGGTTTGATCCACCGCCACTTGCTTGAAGCTGTTGATCAGGGTGGCGGCACTCTGGCAAGAGCGGTTGATGACTTCGGAAATCATCACCGCATTGTCGATAAAGTCGGTCAGGGTGGATTTTTTGATTTCGCCGCGTGCCAGCGTGGCGTCCAATTCCTGGCTCGATTCCACAAACGCCGAGGCCGCCGCCAGCGCATTGCCTATCGGCGTGTTCAATTCATGCGCGACACCCGCTACCAGTTGCCCAAGCGAGGCCATTTTTTCCGATTGAATTAACTGGGTTTGCGCCGAGCGTAATTCGCCCAGCGCCTGGGTGGCTTTTTGTTCGGCTGCCTGGGCGTGTTGGCGCGAGGTTTCTGCCACCGTGTAAGCCAGCGAGAGCGCGTTGTGGCTTTCCGAGAGCGCGGTGTGGCTCTCAGACAGCGCGGCGGTGCGTTGCGCTACGGTGGATTCCAGGTTTTCATACACCCGCGCATTTTCGATGGAAATGGCGGCCTGCGAGGACAGGATTTTTAATACCTCCAGCCGATCCGCCGTGAAGGCATAAGGGATCAGGCGATTTTCCAGATACAACATGCCAACCAGTTTGCCCTGATGCATGATCGGTGAACATAGCACCGATTGCGCCTGGTTTTGCACAATGTAGACATCATTGACGAAGCGGCCCTGAACTGCGGCATTGTCCAGCACCAGCGCTTCTTTGGTGAGTGCCACGTATTGAATCAGTGAAACGGGTAAGGCGGGGAGCTGCCGGCTTTCGCTGCCAGTGGCAGGGGCGGGCTGGTCGGGGTGGCCGGGCTGGCCGGTGTGGCCGGGGTGGTCGGGCTGGTTGATTTGGCTGGCAAGGTCGAGCGATTGCACCAGCGGGCGCGACTGTAACACGCTCACCATCGCATCATTGACATTGCCCTCGGCTTCAATGCGCCATTCGCCATCGGTTTCCAGCAGCAGCACGCCATGTTCGGCCCCGGCGTTTTCAATGACGATACGCATCAATTTTTCCAGCAACAGCCCCAACACAATCTCGCTCGAAATCGCTTGCGTGGCTTTCATGACGGTGGCCAAATCGAGTGATTCCGAGGCCAGCAAGCGGGTGCCATCTTCCTGTGGCGTGGTAGTCAGGGTGATGGTATTGGTAATGGTTTTGGTGATGGTCTTGGTGCCGGACTTGGTCATGGTGGCGGGCGAGAGCGTCCACGCCGCTTTGGCCAGGTAAATGCGCGCGAACTCGGCTTTGCCATAGCTTTGATAAAAGCGCGCGGCCCATTCGCAAGCCAGGGCCTGGTGCTGGATAAAACCATTTTCTTGCGCCGCCATGATGGCCTGATCGTATAAGTCCGAGGCTTGCTCACGGTAGCCTTCAACCCGTGCCATTTCGGCTTGTACCAGCAAATATTTGTGCGAAAAATTTTCCGGACATTGCTTGGCCCAGCCTTGCAGCCTGCCAATGGCTTTGAGCAATACTTTTTGCTGTTGCTTGGGCTTGCCTGATGGGGTCGGGCTGCCCAGCGTGATCAGGGCCAGCAGAAAAAAATAATCCACCGACATATGGATGCCCGCTACCGCAAACAGATATTTGCGCGCTCGTTTCAAATAAGCCTTGGCTTGTTCAAAGTCGGCAAACATCAGCGCGTTCAAACTGGCCAAGGTCAGGGTAAAGAACAGGATGGGGGTATTTTGCGTCTCGTCCAGGGTTTGCTCAACCAGACCAGTCAAATCCGGCGCGGGTGCGTTTTGAAAATCCTTGGTCATCAATTCGCCGGATAAATTGATGCAAAACTGAAACCACGTGATCACTTTCAAGGGGTCGTTGATTTGTTCAACCACCTTGTAAAAGTGTTGCGCCTGCCCTCTGAAGGCGCTTAAATCGGTGTCAAACAGCGCCGGCAGATGATTGGCCATACTCAGCGTGGCATAACTCCAGTTGCCAATTTCCAGCGCCAGCGCCAAAGACAGATCGTAATAGCGGATGCTGCTGTTGATGGGGCGATACCAGTGGTTGATGTGGGTGGCAAAAATACAGACCGACATGCAGCGGCTGTTGGCGTTGCGAATCTGGCCCAGTTCCAGCGCTTTCTGGGCGTAATCCCAGCCGACCGCATATTGTTTAAATACGGTAAAGATCGATGAAAACGTCATCAAACTGAAACCCGCATCCTGGGTGAAACCATGACTATAGAACAGGTTCACTGATTTGGCGCTGGTCAAGGATACCAACGGCGGGTTGGAAAAGAAGGCGAAGGGAATGATGCCTGAGAACAGACGCACCATTAACTGGTGTTTTTCGCTCTGGCTGTCGGGCAATTGGTCCAGCAGGGCTTTGGTGTTGCGGCCCCGGCGGTGCCAGCGTTCTTTGCCAAACTCCAGCAAAATGCGTGGCCGCGACGGGTGTAGCGGCAGCTTCAACCCCAAGTTGGCAAGGCCTGCCAGGCCTTCTGCAATGGCGCGCTGATAGTCACCCAGGCTGCCGTATAAATCCAGTTGTTTTAAATGAATCCGGGCCCGTTCTTCCCCGGTTTTGGCATGTTCCAGACTGGTTTTGAAGTAGTGCCCGGCGGTGTCATGCTGGTGGTTAATGTAGGCGCATTCGGCTTGCTCCAGCGACAGTGCCAGCGTCAATTCATATTGCTGCTGCCAGTCGCCGCCGCCCAGCAGTGTCAGAGCGCTGGTCAGGTAGCGCAAGGCTGAGCTAAACGCACTGGAAGCCATGGCTTTGCGCCCTGCTTGCAAATTCAGTTGCGCCAGCCGCACCCGCTCGGCTTGGTCGAGAATC
>CAMBDR010000442.1 GCA_945864765.1 Janthinobacterium lividum
TTTTTACCCGCCATGATTTGCCCTTCGGCCAAACGCAGTTTGGCATCTTCCGGGTGCTTTAACTTCCCGACTTTGATGCCTTGTTCGATCAGGCTGATGCCTTTATCGAATTGACCATGGCTGATATACGCCATGCCCACATTTACCAGCGCATTACCTTCTTTGGATTTGCCAGCGGTAATTTCACCCTGGGCGATGTTTTTCAAGTCGTCGGCGGTGGATTTATTGACTTTGTCGCGCAGTTTTTTATGGTCATTGGCATTCGGGCCTTTACCAAATGTGCCATTTTCAAAGCTCAGGTCGATGATTTTTTTGGCTTCACCGGGTAAGGTGGCGAGTAAAGACAATTCCGCCATTTCTTTTGCATCGACTTCGGTCAAACTTTTGACGGTGAGCAGGCGCAAGCGGTACAGGTCGAGGTACAGGCGTTCATGTACCACGCGGCTGCCTTCAAAACGGGCCAGGAATTCATCCCAATGGTCCGGCGTTGGGTAATAGGTGGCCATTTTTTCCAGTACCTTGTCGTACACCACTTTGTCTTTGAGTTTGGCGGCGCAGTTGCGCAATAACGTGATCTGGTCTTGCTCCGGTACTTTACCTGCGGCCTCCACGGCGGCGATATCGGCTTGCAACTCACGCATGGCAGAGGCAAAATCGCCATTGAGAAAGTAAGCCTGAACCAATAAGGTGTGCATTTGATCGTCTTTATTGCCATCTTTATTGAAACGCTCAATCCATTCCGTCACTTTGGCAAAATTCTTTTTATTGTAGTAGCTGGCAATCAGGTTTTTCATGAACACGGGTTGTTCGGCTTTCTCCAGTCGGTTGCCTTTCAACAGTATTTCAAGTGACTTGATCAAGACCTCGGTATCGCCTGCAGCGGAGGCAACCGCAGCGCGGGTGCGTTCGATTACATAGTTTTCGTAATCGGTGCGGTCTTTGGCTTTTTCGGCCTCCTCAAGTTTGGTGAAGGCTTCTGCATATTTCTTGTTTTTCATTAATTCATTGACCGCATTCACCGGTTTGGCCACTTCGTCGCGTGCAGTTTCGGGTTTTTTTTCGGCATCGGCGGCAAACACAGCGGACAATGGCAGCGCCAGGGCGGCGATCATGAAGGCAATACGGCTAAAGCGTGTGATGCGATTGGAGGGGTTGGAGGGCATGGTTAGTCTCTTTTAAATAAATAGAATGGAGATTGGTCAAACAGCATTGAGCAAACTGAATCAGCAAACTGAGCAACGCAGTATTATTTCAGAAATAAGGCCGATGCGCTATTTGTTTCCGGTGATTGGCGTATTTTTCTGGGTATTTTCGTTGCATTTTCCATGTAAACGCTGCAGATTGCGCTTATTTGACCGCACCTTCCATGCCGCGCACGTGCGCGGCCAATATTTGCTCGATGAACACACCCTTGGCTTTGCGGTATTCATCAACACCAAGCAGCGCAGCAGCGCGCTTTACCTCTCAATGCGGGCCCAGGGCAGGGCCGCGCCCACGCGCGTGGCAATGGCGTTGAACAAGCCAATCGATTGCGGCTGGTAGTGCTCAGGTGAAAGCAGATTCATGGTGGGTAGTCAGAAAAATGGCAAAATGGCCTTCATTGTATGCCATTTTGCCGCTGTTTAATCCGCCACCACTTGCACCCCTTTCCAAAATGCCACCCGGCCTTTAATTTGCTTGGCGGCGTCCTTGGGTTCCTGGTAAAACCATGCGGCATTGGGGTTGGTTTGGCCGTCAACTGCGATTGAAAAATAACTGGCCGTACCTTTCCAGGGGCAAGTGGTTTGGTGTTCGCTGGCGGAAAACCAGGCCAAATTCAGTGCGGATTCGGGGAAATAGTGGTTGTTCTCAAGCACCACCGTGTCATTGCTTTCGGCCAATATCTGACCATTCCAGATTGCTTTCATGATGTATCCTTTTAAAATTGATTCAGGTAGCAACCATACCATGATTCATGGTGCTGAATTTGCTGCCGGGAAAACCAGGGTATTACGTTGTCTGCGCAATTCTTTTTCAAGGAGGTGCCGCACTTCTTCAAAAGTGGGCACTGTTGCGGCGCGAATACCATCAACACGAATCAAATGCCAGCCAAAGGGGCTCTTTACTACCTGGTTGACCAAGCCAGGTTCGGTTTTTTCACGTAAAGCTCTGGCGTATGGTTCAACATAGTTTTCAGCCACGGCCCATCCCAGATCACCGCCAACTTTGGCTGAGCCAGCGTCAATCGAATGTTGTCGGGCAATATCTTTAAAACTGGCACCGGCCACAATTTCGGCCAACAAGGTTTGCGCGCGGCTCTCGGATTTTAGCAAGATATGCAGGCTGTGGTATTCTTTTTTGTTGGCATAATTGCGTTGTACAATCGGCAAGCGCTTATTGTATTCGGCCCGAATGCTGGCCTCATCAATTTTTGCGGCAGCGGTCAAAGCCAATCCCACGGTGGTGGTATCAATCACTGGCTTGCCGTCCTTGCGTGCCGGACTAAAGCGGCAGCTTTCGATCAGATTGCGGGCCACCCGGTCAAGGTCACTATCACTCGCACCTTTCTCGACCTTGACCCCGTATACCCCGCCATCGGTCCATACCTTTATCGCCAAAATAATATCGCTGGCCGGTCCCGCATTGTCCACCAGGTTCAATACATCAGAACTGCGGCAGGTGTTTTTGAGCAAAAGCGCAGGCGTCTGCGCGGCTATGCTGCTGGTAGCAGATTCCGATGGGGTGGGCGCAGTAGTTTGTGCATTGGCGACCATGCTCAGATTCATCATGGCCAACAACAAAACCAGATATGCAACAACAAGTTTGAATATTTTCATTTGATTTTAATAGAGGCAAAAGCAGATGATGACGATGGCCGGGCTTAGCGCTTGAAACAGCCGCTGGGGCCAGCGACACTGGTATCAATACTGACGCCGGTATCGATGCTCTTGTCTTCTTTTACCAATTCTATATAGCATTTGTTATCGCGCAGGCCGGTATCGAGCACATAGGTGTTTGCGGCCTGCGGGATAAAACTCAAGACGGGGAAACATGTATAACTGACGTTGTAGCCCGTAAAGTACATATAGCTGTTCAAATCGATCCGGCCACCGACGGGCACCTGCACCGCTTGCCCGGTGGCATCCTGGTTCAGGCTATATTTGACGTTGTCTTTGCACAATTGCACGGTGGTATTGGCCAACAGTTTGACCGACACCAAAGTCTCGCCCGCAGTTGGCTGATAGACTGGCAAAGTACAGGCGCTGAGCAAAACGACTGGCAGGCAGTGTGCTATTTTTAAAGATTGGTTTAAATTTTTCATGGCTATTTTCGCCTGTAAACAGGCGGTGTCGTTTTGTTTTCAGGTTGGTGTGGTGGATGCGGAATCAATTATCGGCTGCAACTCTTTCAAGACTGCGTCAGTTTCATGGCCCCCGACTCTGGGTGCATCAAGCATCAGGATAAACGACACCGCCACAGGCTTATTATCCACTTTACCGACATTCGGAATATCGGTAGGAATACCGCGTGCGGCGTTGGTCAAACTTTTATAGATAATAAAGAATGGTTTTTTATTTTGTTTGGCCAACTCGGCACAGCGATACAGTGCATATTTTTGCGCCAATTCTGCGGAGGTAAAACCATTGCCGGAAAAAAATACTTTTTGCAACTTGCCCGGTGCAGCGAGTTCGCCATGGCCGCCAGTTAAACCTGAGCTTTGATATCGGGTTGCGCAACCTGCAAGAACAAGGATGCTTGAAGCAATGAGCAATGTGCGTATCACGGTTTCTCCTGAAGTGAATGCTGTTAAATGGGGCCTGTTTCGGGAGAAAGCTTGCGTAAGCATTGTTCCGTCATCAAATGGGCCGGGTATTGTAGCAAAAAAAATTCTGTAGGGCAAATTTTTCAAAGCTGTTAATATGGCGCTTGAATCTGCGGTACAGTAAAATCCAGGCCATGCTTACGCGATTCTGAAACCACATACATCTCGTTTTTAATGAAATCATTGATGAATATTGACGCCTTACTCCCCCAAATTATCCCCGCTGCCGTTGCGTGGGCCCAGGCGCAGGCCGAAAACATCGCCCAAACCGGCGAGGCACTGCCAGAAGCGTTGCTGGCTGTGGCGCGCCAGGTTGGCGTGCTGGCACCGGAGCGCATTCGTATCCTGCGCGTTGATTCGGTGCCATTTCCGGAGCAGGCGCTGCTGCGCCAGGCTGCGTTGCAAACCGGGATGATCGGTTTCGGGATGATCGGTTTCGGGATGGCGGGGCTGCCGCTGGGCTATGGGGTTTTTATTGCGCGGCGCTATGAAACGGTTCGGCTGCTTTCACACGAGTTTTTTGCATGTGCAGCAATATGAGGCGCTTGGGGGGATTGCGCAATTTTTGCCGGTTTATTTGCAGCAATTGGTGTCGGTGGGGTATTTTGCGGCAGCGCTGGAAGTGGATGCGCGTAGCCATGAGGTGGCGGGGGATTAGATCAATCCCAATCCACCGCACGCGGCCATGGTTTTGCTGGGCAACCCGGCGCTGACACTTGCGATGGCCAGCATCAGCCATTCCAGCACATCAATCAGCATGCCGGAGCCGGATCGATTGGCCAGTAGATTGCCGTTGGTGGCGCGAATGAGCGCAAGTGGCAAAAATATTGCCATATTCAGCCATGTCGGGCAGGTTTGGAAGAACAGGCCGCTTTGCAAGGCATCGCTCCCCAGTGCGCTGAGCAAACCACAAAAAACGGCGTACCCGGCGGGTGATAACCAAGGCGGAAGTTTGGCGCTGGCGACCCATTTACGTGCGAAAAATGCCCCAATCAGGCAAGCGAACAGGTTTGAACACAGCTCGGCG
>CAMBDR010000443.1 GCA_945864765.1 Janthinobacterium lividum
TTTTGGGCACCCATGCCGGCACCTGGGAATGGCAGATTCAAACCGATGCCCTGACGCTCAATCAGCGTAGCGCCGAGATACTCGGCTATGACATCAATGAGCTAAACGCATGGAATGTGCTCAATCAGGTGAACCCGCCGCCACCGACCTGCCTGTCGATGGCGCATTGGGAGAGTCTGATTCATCCGCTTGATATCGCGCAATTACGTGATTTGCTACGGCGGCATTTCAGCGGCGATCTGCCATTTTTTGATAGCGAACACCGGATGCGCCACAAGCTGGGACATTGGATCTGGGTTTCCTCACGCGGGTGCGTATCCTCGCGCACAGGTGAGGGTCGCCCGGAATCGATGTCAGGCACGACCATGGATATTAGCGCCAGGAAGAGTGTGGATGATATGAAAAGTGAGTTTGTCTCAACCGTCAGCCATGAGTTGCGCACACCCTTGACTTCGATTCGCGGTGCGCTGGGCCTGGTCGCCGCCGGTACGCTGGGCGAGTTACCCGCACCGGCCATGAAAGTACTGGCAATTGCCAATAAAAATGTCTTGCGGCTGGTGTATCTGGTCAATGATTTATTGGACATGGAAAAAATCATCGCCGGTAAGATGGAACTGTTTCTGAAACCCGAGGCCTTGATGCCGCTGGTAGAGAGTGCCATTGAAGCCGTGGCGGCGTATGCCGAACAATATTCAGTGCATTTTGTACTCTCTCAGCGCGCTGACGATGTAACGGTACAGGTGGATGCCGGGCGCTTGCAACAGGTGTTGAGTAATTTATTATCCAATGCCGCCAAGTTTTCACCGCCGGGTGGGCAGGTTTCGATCCGGGTGCGCGTCATCGACCAGGTGGTGCGGGTGGAAGTGATTGATCAGGGGTGTGGTATCCTGCCCGAATTTCACGGCCGCATTTTTCAAAAATTTTCCCAGGCCGACTCGTCCGATACCCGGCATAAAGGTGGCACGGGTCTGGGGCTGGCGATCAGTAAGGAATTGATGGAACGAATGGACGGGACGATAGGTTTTAGCTCGGAAGCGGGAAAAGGTTCGGTATTCCATTTTGAGCTGCCATTTTGAGCTGCCATTTTCAGCTGTTATTGCACCCGAGCAATCAAATCGCCTGAAAATTGCTTCAGCCCGGTTCTGCCGCCCAGCTTGAGCGTGGGCGGCAACCATACCGAATTCGTCAGGAAAAACGTCGCGATCAAGGGCAAGTGTTTTGGTGGTGAGATAAGTTTATGTCATTTCGAGACACACGGTAGTCAGGCATGGCAGGGTTTAGTCAGGACGCCGGGCGCGTGCTGGCCGGAATACGCATCGCGAAGCAACGGCAAGCCCGTGCTTGGCGCGATGACTGGAATCAGAAAAACCCGGACACGCCGATTACGATCAATATGCATTCGGTGGTCAAGCGGGTGCGCGCCATGCGCGAAGAGGTGACGTTGCGCACGCAGCAGACTGCACCCAAGGCCTTGAAGCAGGTGGTGCGGCATGAGTTGGGGGAGGTGCGGCATTGATGTTTTAAAATGACTATGCACTCGTTGCCATCCTTGATCTGGTTACCAGCGAGTACACCTTCCACATGGCGCAGCAAGCATATACGGCGTGCTTTGCGCGCAGTTGGCATGTGATCTTTTATTAATAAAATGGGCTACCATTGGCGGTATTTTAGCTGCATTCCAACAACGCAAAATCAAAATGGTTTTGCGTTGTTAGGGAAAATTGCCAAAAAAAGAAATGAAATAGTCGGCCTATTGTTGAAATGTTGAAACTAACCCCGGCATTCGCGTTGGGCCTGTTTATTATTGTGTGAATTTTATTTTTCCAATTGAAAAATTCACAGGCTGTGGCTTCTTGCCAACAATGTTAGTATGCCGCTGGCTGATTTTGCAGATCATCAAAGCAGCAACTTAAAGTAACTACTCAGCCCACCTTGACAAATGCGCAATTGCCGACAATAATTGTACATCAAGTCCATTGATGCAAACGTCAACTGCATCACAAGAACAAAATGCGGCACAAATCGGAAAACATGCGCAACAAACCAGACCAGGCAAAAATTTTTGCTTGGTCACTGCGTGCCGAAATTGAGCAAAAAATCACCCAACTCGGTGAGTTTGCGGCGTTGATCGTTAGCCTGATGCTACAAATCATCAAACTAAGGGCGCAAATCACAGCACAATCGATCCAGCTTACAGCAAAGAATGACGAAGTAAAAGCATTGACCGATGAGCTGGCCATTCTCAAAGTGCGCATGGGCAAAGATAGCCACAATTCCAGCAAACCACCGTCAACAGATGGCTTGGGCAAAAAAACCAAGTCATTACGCAAGCCGTCAGGCAAACCGTCAGGCGGCCAAAAGGGCCATAAGGGCAGTACGCTGGCCTGGGTACAGAAACCGACACGAACCATTGTGTGCCCATTACCAGAGTCTTGTGATGGTTGTGGCAAGCCGTTGCAGCAAGAAGCGGCACAGGTTAGTGAAAAAAGGCAAGTGATTGATGTGCCGCCAGTTGAAGTGGAAACGACGGAATATCAAACCCTGACGGCGGCTTGCCAACATTGTGGGCGCGTGCATACCAGCCTGTTTCCGCCAGCCGTGACCGAACGAATTCAATACGGCCCACGAATCAAGGCCATCAGTGTTTTACTGACGCAATGGCACAACTTACCCTACTTGCGCACCAGCAAACTGATGAGTAGTTTGTTCAATGTGAATGTATCGCAAGGCAGCTTATGCAAGTGGGTTGAAAAGACAGCCAATCTGGCTTTGCCACAGGTCGAAAGCATCAAGACCATTGTGATAAATTCGCCCGTTGCCAATGCCGATGAAAGCGGCATACGGGTTGAAAAAAAATTGCTGTGGGTTCACACCGTGACCACAGAAACCGCAACATGGTATGGAATCCATCCCAAACGCGGCATTGAGGCGATCAAGGAGCTGGATGTATTACCGAACTATACGGGGATATTGGTGCATGACTGTTTTAGCTCTTACTGGAAGCTTTCATGCCAGCATGCGCTGTGCAATGCGCATTTGCTGCGGGAGTTAATTGCTATCGAAGAAGAGACCAAGCAAAAATGGCCGCAGCAACTGGCCAAATTTCTTATTGCCAGCAACCAATTGCGGCTTGCTGCGCACTTACAAGGTCGCCCACTTAGCGCTGAGGCCATTCACGCTTTGACCACCCATTATGAGGGCATCCTGACTGAGGGCGAAGCACTCAATCCCCGTAAAACCAAACGCATCAATCAACGTGGTCGAATCAAACAAACCGATGCCACCAATTTATTGGGGCGGCTGCGGGATCATGCCAACGAAGTGCTCCATTTTTTGCGCAACCCAAACGTACCATTTACAAATAACACGGGCGAACGTGCATTCCGAATGCCTAAAGGAAAGCAAAAAATAGCGGGATGCTTTCGCTCTGCCGAAGGTGCCCAATACTACTTCACCATCCGCGCCTATCTTGACACGATGTACAAACAGGGGCACGACGTGTTTGATGTCCTGTTGAATTTATTCTGGGGCACCCCCATTCAACCTGCCAGCGGATGAACCGTTACTGTTGCTTCATCTGAATGTCCCCCTATAAGAGCACTACGCTGCCCTTGCACCAACATCCGCCCCGCGTGGCGGTACTTCCCCCTGCCGCAAAAATGTGAGCGTTATGCCGCCACAGGATTGCCGTAAGCAAGAATCGGCGCGGGTTGCAGAAAATCATCTTGGCAGTGACCTGCTACCGATTCAACTTGTAGTGACGGCGTACCAGCACACACACTAAAATGGTAGCATTGCGGGTGCCTGCATACCAGCTTGTTTCCATCTGGCGTTACTCGCCGGATTTAATGCGGGCCAAGACTAAAAACGGTGGCGTCCTATGGGTGCAAAACGCGGCTAAACGTGCCGTGCAAATGGCCAAAGAAAAACAAAAAAATTGCTGGCTGCTTTTACGCCGGCCAAGAGCGCGAAAACGACATTTCACCATCGGCTCGTATCTTGGTGCCATGTACAAACAAGGGCACGCCCCCTTTTTTTGTGCGGCACTAACTGAGTTTTTTCAAGGTGCGCCACTGCGGCCTGCTAGGGGCTGAGTAGTCACGGCAAACTAAGCAAATGGCGAATTGGGTGGCATTATCAGTTCACCAATGCCGATATGGCAATTTATAACTGCCCCATGCTTGTTCGCCCACCACTTTCAGCATAAATATGGATAGATAGTATCGCTGTCCAATGATTTGGTGTGCCTGGGCGGTGTTTCCAGGCAGGCGTTTGATGCCAGCCAGGACGAGGGTATTTTTGGATGCGCTACAGGCGGAATTTTCGGGGCCGGAATGTCAGAAGGTTGAGGCAAAAATTGCCGAAAAATATACTTGATACTCAATAAAAAATGAATTTTTCAAATGCAATAGTTTAATAGTGATATGAAAAACTATTAAATTAATACAATCATGATTATTTTTTTATCTTGCGCTAACCCGTCCAGACCCCTCTTTCATATTAAAATCCCGGAATTGGCAATTTTAAAATTTGATTTGCAATTTATTACATTTTGACATCACAACAAAATTAAGCTTAAATAAAAAGACATAATTGTAATTTCATAATGCTATTTAAGCCGCGTAAAAGGAGGAGATTGCTTTGAGCGATCAAGAATCACCCAGGTATTCAGTGCATGATACCAAGGAGCGTTATCGAAGCCTGAGGTGTGCGACGCATCGATTTTCCATGGAACAATTCAAGCATGATTTAATTGAAATACGAGATATTGGCTATTTCGACGCGGTACACGCCGATAAATGGCGAAGTGAATCAGTT
>CAMBDR010000444.1 GCA_945864765.1 Janthinobacterium lividum
CACAACACTGCCATCAAAAGGAATCATTGCTTTAATCGCTTTAAAGCCAGTAATGCGTTTAACAGGCCCTGTTGTGGCGCCGATTTTTTTAAGCACCAATAGCATGTCAGTTAAACGTATCGCCCCTATACTATTCAAGGGTACGCCCGCAGCACGGGCCAAATCTTCAACAGTTGCAAAAAGCTTGCCGCCGCTTTTCTGCCCAATTTGTGCCAAGGCTTTTGTAGTCGCTACCCATGAACAAATGGGGCCTTTAACATCTACCACAAGTTTTGCAGCCTGGAATCCATTGGCGGTTTTCAGCATGCCAGCAGCCTTCCCGACCGGAAAGATTGCTATGAAACGCAGCGCATCTGTGCCGACACCCGCCAAATTGCCTTTTTTAACCCCGTCGCCTAATCGCAGTACATCAACAAAGCCTGCCCCAAAGGTTGTAAAGGCATGCGCGCTGGCAGCAACGATCATGGCACCTTGGCTGTAACCGGAATCGGCCACGAATTGATCCAAAACAGCCTCAGATTGTTGATTCTTTTTATCCCACCAATCGGCAATATCAGTAAATATCCACATAATTTTCCTTTGTTTTAAGTTTGACATCAGTTCTACAATTGCAAGCCCTGCGCCGCCAGGCCGCAGGCGGCAAAAGCCATTGCACCACGCAACAGCAGTAATCTACGCGCACGGCGGCCGTGTTGCTGATTTTTTTGTTCAGTGTTTTTCCGCACATGGCTACGCTGGCTTGTTTCCCCTCGCCTCACAACCAAAAATGATCTGACCTTGCTCTTCCCTCAGCCAATGCTTACCCACGGCCCATGTTTCAGAAGCAAACTTTGTCTTTTTGCGCTTGAGCAATCGCTTCATGGTGAGCTTACCTTCATCCGGCAATGTTTCCCAAACCAATAGCAACCCGGCTTCATATACGTTGTTTTTATTCCAGCCATCAACGACGACCGCATTCCAAATGACAATGGCAATTCTAATCACCGCTTCAAACTCTTCTTTGCTTGGCTTGGGCGGCAAGGTGGCAAGTATCGGCTGGCCAAATTCGAGAATTATTTTTGAAACCTTCTTTTCAGCTTGTTTTGGGGGCGTATTTTTCATATCGTACCTTCATCAACATGGTTTCTTGGCATGGTGCTATTTCACTACTTTTGCTGGTGTTGCCATCATTCATCGCTGTTTCGCCTTTGAGCTAAAGTCCGCACGTCTTATTTTTCGCGCCTTATTTTTCGCACCTTATTTTTTTTGCGCTTTTTTTTATTATAAGGCAACAACTGGTAAGCCCACGCGAAAGCCCGGTTGATTTGCGAAATGAGTGTGGTTCAGCGCGCATGTGATCGGCGTCGTTTTAATCTTGTTAGCGGCTATAATTGATGCGTTTTCAATCTGCCCTAAGCCGCACCCAAACCAATGAAAAAATATCAAGGCATTCAAATGCTGCGCTTTATCGCGGCCTCGCTGGTCGTTGTCGAGCATTCGGCCAGGAATATTTTTCGTGGCTGGGCGGCGCACCCGCAGTTTGCCGCCTTGCCTTTGGAGGCGCTACCGGCCTTTGGCGCGGTGGGGGTGTATGTGTTTTTTGGCATCAGTGGCTTCATCATGCTCACCACCCAATATGAATCCTTTGGGGTCGGTGGTAAAGCGAGTGAATTTTTGATTCGCCGCCTGATTCGCATTTTGCCGATTTACGCCATTGCCACTGCCTTGCAATACATCAATAAAATCCATTTCAGTGCCGATTACAATTGGCTTAATTTGGCCAAGTCGCTGCTTTTTATTCCCTATATTGGCGAAGGCCAGAATTTTCGGCCGGTGTTGGCGCAAGGCTGGACGCTGAATCTGGAGATGTTTTTCTACCTGGTGTTTGGGCTATCGATGTTTTTCTCACGCCGCATCGGCCTGATGCTGAGCGTGCTTATTTTCGCTGTGCTGGCGGTATCGCATCAACCGGTGCAAGAAATTTCTGGCCTGTTCGCATTTTATGCCGATCGTATTTTGCTGTTTTTTGTCTGCGGCATGTTGCTGGCTTTAATTAAAATCCACTTCAGCTTTGCCAGCGAAAAATTGCTGCTGCCCGTGGTAGCTTGTTTGGTTTTGATTGTCAGTGGCTCGGTGGTTAAATATTTTGTGTCCGACTTTGCCGAGTTTGCTTTCGATTTGCTGATGGCGGCTGGCTGTGTTTTCATTGCGGCCAGCTATCAAAGCGCGGCCAACAACCGGGTGGTAAATTTCTTTTCGTATCTGGGCGATGCGTCGTACAGCACGTATTTGTTTCATGGTTTTGTTTTGGGTGGCTTAAAATTCCTGTCAAACCGGGTTGCACCGGGTAATTATTGGCAATTGGTGTTATTGGTCGCGTTTTGCGTGGTACTTTCGAATGCGGTGGGTGCTTTACTGTTTCAGTGGGTGGAGCGACCGATAGCACGGCGCTCGGCTGGCATTGGCCGTAAAAAACCTGGTTTGGCTTGAATAAATTGATTAGGAATCGCCATGGAACATACTGTTTATTATTTAATCGAACCCAATGTGGATGCATTCCGCCAGTTTTCGGCGCGCATTGATAGCGAGTATTCCGGTCTGGTGCTGGAGCCATGGCTTACCAGCCGTCAATATGCCGACATTTCGGCGTGGCACATGGCCGATATTGAACTGGCGGTCAAGTTGCTCTACCTGGCACGTTTGCGCGAGTACGAATTTTTAAATACCGAAGCGCAGGCAATCCATGCGCTCGGTTCTGACGCCATCAGCGAAGCGGTATTTGATCATTGGTGGACCGTGCGCAGGCTTTATCTGAATGAAGGGGCTTCAGAACAATTGGAGTCGTTTCTTGGCCAGATGATTGAAAAAGTGACCCCGACCGGCAATGCGCTGGTGGATGAATGGCTGCAAACGCTCAAACCCACCTGAACCTGGCCAACGCAGTCCTACCACAACCCCCTGTTTTTTATACGGAGCAAAACACGATGGACAATACCGCTGTCACCATTTACCACAACCCCGCTTGCGGCACCTCGCGCAATACCTTGGCCCTGATTCGCAATGCAGGCATTGAGCCGCAGGTAATCGAATACGTTAACACCCCGCCCAGCCAGCAAGTGCTGGCCGATTTAATCGCCAAGGCAGGCATGAGCGTGCGCGAAGCGATTCGCGAGAAGGGCACGCCCTACGCCGAGCTGGGGCTGGATAACCCCGATCTTTCCGACGCCGATTTGTTGGCCGCGATGGTGGCCACGCCAATTTTGATCAATCGGCCACTGGTAGTGAGCGCCCTGGGCGTGCGCCTGTGTCGGCCTTCCGAGAAAGTGCTGGAAATTTTGCCCTTGCCGCAAAAAGGTGCGTTCAATAAGGAAGATGGCGAAGCGGTGGTGGGGGCGGATGGTAAGCCGGTTCGCGCTTAAGAAAGAAATTCGTTAAAAACTGATCAACCCATTCATTTTCGCGAGATCGTGTGCTGAAAATTCGGCGCAAGAATCTCGCATTCTTACTTCCCCCCGATCAAGAATTCTGGCGCAATCGCTCTGCCAACGCGCCCCTCCTCAGCAGGTTTGAATTGTCATTCCCATTGGTGGCAAGCAATGTATTGTTGTAATTATTTTACTTCGGGAAACTTAATGGTGTTTTTAAAATATTTGCAAATAAAATATGATGAAAAGCTTGATATTTTTCAAAAAATAACGATAATAACAAACCTAGGGCCTGCTATTTTGTATTTCCTAATTGTTTATTGATTGAAAACCAACTTCGACTCATATCACTTTAAGAGGTCAACTATGAAACTGCACAAAAAAATTCTCGCAACTGCGATGCTTTTGATCGGAACCGCATCCAGTGCTTACGCTGTTAATGTTACAAATGGCTCAACATTTGGCTTGCCTTTTACATCCACATCTTTTGGTGGAGTCTTGCTTGACAGTATTGTCACGCCGGTGACAACGGGCGTATTTTCTGGCTTGGCACGGGCTGCTGTGTATGATGTTGGAACCGGATTGGATTTTTATTATCAATTTACAAATGATGCGGCTTCAAAGCATGGCATTGAGCGTTTATCGACGTTTAACTATGCTGATTTTACGGTATGGACGGTGGATGCATACCAAACCAATGCGGCCTTCGGTGTTTTTGCCGCAGGCACAAAAGCGGCCACCACAATTGACCGTAATATACAAGGTGATGTCCTTGGCACGAACTATTTGCCTGCTGGCTTGGGGAAAATCGAACCTGGTGAAAATGGCTATACCGTTATTTTACGGACCAATGCGCATCATTACACGACGGGCAACTTGGCCATCATTGATGGTATCTCGGCCAACGCGCCCGCATTTGCGCCAGCCGTGCCGGAGCCTGAGACCTATGCGATGATGATTGCGGGTTTGGGTATGTTGGGCTTTTTGGCGCGCCGTAAGAGTGCAAAAAATTTGGGGTAATCGATTAAATTGAGCGTATATTCGCTCTTTTTGCGTCAAAACAAAGAAAAGGCTCACATTGATTTGTGGGTCTTTTTTTTTGATCAGGCTCATCAATATCGATGCCGGCAATGCCGGGTTTGCTAAAAAAATGGCCGGGGTGGCTGGTAGTGTTTTAATTGATTCTTGAATAATCGGTTAAATAGTTTGGTAGAATCAATCCGGCCACGCGCTTTGGCTTGTGTGGCGCTGGTTTACAACCAATTTTCGCCGTTCAATTGTATAGCCAAATTTCAAGGGGAATCAAGATGAACCAAATCAAATCGCTCGTTATTGCAGCCATGTGCTGCCTGCCCTTCAGTTTGGCGCTGGCGGCGGACCCGGTGGGTAAATACAAGGTCAAAGGCAA
>CAMBDR010000445.1 GCA_945864765.1 Janthinobacterium lividum
CTTCGCTGCGGGCATCATCATTATCTTCACAGGCTGGATGCAAATTGACCCGCTGCTGTCGATTCTGGTATCCCTATTGATTTTGAAATCCACCATCGGCGTATTGCGCGATTCTTACCATTTTCTGATGCAAGGCGTACCGCATCATATTGACTATATTCAGGTTGGCATCGACTTAAAAACCATCGAAGGCGTGATTTCTGTGCATGATTTACATGTCTGGGAAATGTCCCATGGCGAAAGCGCCTTGATTGGCCATCTGGAAATCCGGGATTTACTCAACTGGCCTGGCATACTGACTCAAGTCAAAGCCATGCTCCTGAGCAAATACGGGATTGATCATATTACCATCCAGGCAGAAACGCAAGATATGGCGCACCATGCCTGCGCCAGTACCGAATGCACCCCTAACGCCGATGCACATCCTTGACCCCATGCACTTCATGAATCGCAGTCAGCGCCTTTTGCAATTGGGCCGTGGAGGCAATTTCTGCGGTAAACGACATGCGTGCCAAGCCTTTGCTACTTTGCGTATTGACCCCGATCACATTGATTTTATCGCGCGAAAACACTTCGGAGATATCGCGCAATAAGCCCTGACGATCAGTGGAGATAACAAAGATATCGACCGGATACACGGTGTCGTGCCCGGCATTGCCCCAGGTGGTGGGAATTTCACGCTCGGGCGAACGGGAGCGCATTTCCGCGAAATTTTTACAACTGGCACGATGAATCGACACACCACGCCCATGGGTGATGAAGCCAACAATCTCATCCGGCGGTGCAGGCTTGCAACACTTGGCCAGCGTGGTCATCAAACCATCAGTGCCGACCACCAATACCCCCGACTTTGCACCCTGCGTGACGCTGGAGGCACGGCTTTTGTTGACCACCACTTCTTCATCCGGCACCACCTTAAGATCCGACTCAGGATGCAGGCTTTGTTCAATCATGCGCGGGGTAAATTCTTCCTTGCCCACCGCCAGCAAAAAATCTTCCAGTGTTTCAAATTTATTTTTGCGCGCCAATTCTTCCAGATTGACCGAGGTTTTCCCCTCACGCTGCAACACTTTTTCCACAATGGTTCGACCATGGCTCAGCGTTTCTTGCTGATCCAGTGAATGGAACCAGGCGCGAATCTTGGCGCGCGTGCGCGGGCTGGCGGCATAACCCGGACTCAACCAGTCACGCGAGGGGCCGCTATTAATCGAACCACTTTTGACCGTGATGATATCTACCGTCTGGCCATTTTGCAGTGGTGTATTCAAGGGCAACATCACGCCATCGATGCGCGCGCCACGACAACGATAACCCACTTCGCTATGCAAATAAAAAGCGAAATCGATGGGCGTTGCGCCAACCGGCAGCTCCAGCACGCGTGCATGCGGGGTGAGCACGAAAATTCGATCATCCAGGGTCGCGGCCTTGAGCTTTTCTACCCAATCGCGGCGACTCTCTTCTTGCGCGGCCACCGCATCGGTCACATCGGTTTTCCAAGCCAATAATTGGCGTAACCAAGCAATTTTTTCATCATACTGGTGACCACCAATATTGGTCGCTTCATTGCGTTCTTTATACCGCCAATGCGCAGCCACCCCAAACTCGGAAAATTGATGCATCTCTTTGGTGCGAATCTGCACTTCCATGGCGCGCCCATCTTCGGCAATCACCACCGTATGCAGCGACTTATAGCCATTGGGTTTGGGGCGCGAGATATAATCGTCAAATTCTTTGGGGATCGAAGTCCAGATATTGTGCAAGATACCCAGCACCGTATAACAGGCTTTTTCATCCTCGACGATGACGCGGAAAGCGCGCACATCGTAGACATCGGAAAAATCCACCGACTTGCCACGCATTTTATTCCAGATACTGTAAATATGCTTGGGGCGGCCAAACACTTCGGCTTCGATTTCAGCGGCCACCAATTCGGCTTTCAAGCGCCGGATCGCGCTATCGACAAAGCTTTCGCGGCTCATGCGCTTTTCTTCCAGCATTTTGGCGATGCGTTTATACGCCTCCGGCTCCAAAAAGCGAAACGACAAATCTTCCAACTCCCACTTTAATTGACCAATTCCCAAGCGATTGGCCAAGGGTGAATATAAATCGAGGGTTTCACGAGCGTAATCATGCACCACCTGATTTTGCAATTTTTGCTCGGCAAAATAGCGCAGCACCGCAAGGCGCGAAGCCAGGCGCACCAGCACCACGCGCATATCGGAGGCCATGGCCAATAACATTTTGCGTAGGGTTTCGATTTGCGCCAAGGCCTGTTGCGCCGCATTTTTGCCGCGCCCCACCTCTTGCTGCCCCAGGGTGAGTTGGCGCATACGGATCAATTTATGCACCCCCGCCACCAAATCGGCCACATCTTTACCGAATTGGCTTTCGATTTTCTCGGTCAGCGGCAAATTGATGGTGGCCACTTCAAACAACAAACCGGCCAACCGGGTTTCCACATCACTGGTCAGCGAAGCTACAATACAAGCCACCGAGAGTGAAAAGTTCAGCGCCGATTGCCCGGCTACCACGGTGTTGCCTTCGTAAATGGGCGCGACAAACTCCAGCGCCTGCTCCATGCGTGCGCAATCGGGCTCGCTTAAGCCAGCCAACCAACGATCTTGAATTTCACGCGATACAACAGAAACCATGATTTTGTCTGCGCCAATCTGTATCAATTTTACTGCGGCAATTTTACTGCGGCCGTCACGACCATTTCAACCAACCAACCCGGCTTGGCCAAACGCGCTTCAACCGTTGCGCGCGGGGGCGCATGGCCGCTCGCTACCCATTCATCCCAAGCAAGGTTCATACCATCAAAATTGGCGATATCGGACAAGTAGATTTGGCAGCGCAAAATATGCGCTTTGTCGCTACCTGCCTCAGCCAATAAACGCTCGATGGCGGCCAGCACCTGACGGGTTTGGCCGGTAATATCTTGGCTTTGATCATCCGCCACCTGCCCGGCCAGATAGACGGTATTTTGAAAAACCGCCACTTCCGACATGCGCTTTCCCATATGCATACGTTCAATACTCATTCACTGCACTCCTGATTAAGAAAAAATGATGCTACAAATTTACGCCAAAAACTGTTTCACGATCTCGATTTGGTCGTCATGCACAAAGGTTGGCGCATGGCCGACGCCTTTTAATTCGATCAAGCTTGCTTTCGGGCCACGTCGGCCCATTTCTTCTGCGGTGGCACGGGTAAGTAAATCCGAGCTTTCACCTCGCACCAACAAGGTCGGGCACGTGATGGCATCGTAGGCGGCCCACAATGCAGCCTGGCCATACTCCGCACTTTGTTCTGTCGCATTGATAAATGGCAGCGCGATGTTGGGATCATACAACCGAATCCAACTGCCATCCTCATTTTTCCGCAAAACGTCAGAGGCGATCTTACGCCATTCTGCATCGCTATGGGGGCCAAATGGCAGGGAAATTTCTTTGATGTAAGCCACCGCCTCATCAAAACTGGCATACGACATATTCTTGCCCAGATATTCACCAATCCGCCGCAGTGCCACAGAGTCGATGGTGGGGCCAATATCGTTCAATATGAAACGCCGAATCGGACTATTGCTCAACGCAGCCAAACCCATGCCGATCAGCCCCCCCATGGAGGTGCCCAGCCAATCGACTTGTTGCACCGCATCGGGGTGCAATACCCGTGCCAGGAGCGTTACCATATCGCTCACATATTGTGGTACCTGATAAAATTCTGGCCTTTTCAACCAGTCAGAGCGCCCGCGTCCCACCACATCCGGGCAAATGACGCGGGTTTGATGGCAGATCGAACGGGCCAAATCATCGAAATCCGAGCCAACCCGGGTTAAACCATGCACGCAAACCAGAACCAGCGGGTTGTCCGGATCCCCCCATTCTTTATACGACATGGCGTGTAAGCCTGTCGCGGAAAAACATTGAACTGACTTTATTTGTGCTTCAATCATGGCGACACCCTGTTCCATCGGTAAAATTCAAAGCGTAACAACGCGAATCCCCTATTTTAATAGGCGTTCGGGTAAAAAAGTTTAAAACCCGCAATTGAATTCGCGCAAAGCCTGTTTAACCACGGTGAACAACACCAAACAGACAGGATTTGCGCCTTGCATACAAGGAAAGACACCATGTTAAAAGGTAAAACGTCACTGATCACAGGCTCCACCTCCGGCATCGGTTTGGGCATTGCTCGCGCATTGGCCGCCCAGGGCAGCAATATCATCCTCAATGGATTTGGTGATAGCGGGCAAATTGAGATACTACGCCAGGGCATGGCGCAGGAATTTCATGTCCAGGTTCGCTACCATGGCGCAGATATGTCCAAACCGGATGAAATCGAAACCATGATCAACGATGTTGCACGCGAATTTGGCGGCATCGATATCCTGGTCAATAATGCAGGCATTCAATATGTCGCCCCGATTCAAGACTTTCCAGCCGAACGCTGGGATGCGATTCTGGCGATTAACTTAAGCTCCGCCTTCCACACCACCCGCTGCGCTTTACCGTATATGCAAACTCAAAACTGGGGACGCATCATTAATCTGGCCTCGGTGCATGGTTTGGTGGCATCGGCGCAAAAGTCGGCTTATGTGGCGGCCAAACACGGTTTGGTGGGTTTGACCAAGGTGACGGCATTGGAAAATGCCAAAACCAATATTACCTGCAATGCCATTTGTCCGGGCTGGGTACTCACGCCCTTGGTGCAAAAACAAGTCGATGCGCGCGCTGAGCGTGAAGGCGTCAGCAATGACATGGCAAAACAAGGCTTGCTTGCCGAAAAACAACCCTCGGGCGAATTTGTCAG
>CAMBDR010000446.1 GCA_945864765.1 Janthinobacterium lividum
CGTGAATGGGCGTAAATTAAGCGATGCGCAAGCAGAATATGACAGCATAGCGCCCACTGACGAAAGCAACGAAAATACTGGCCCAAAACAAACGAATCAATTATCAGGAGAAATACCATGGATGTAAGCGCCACCACAGAGGTGAACCAAGCCAACAGTATCGGGATTAAGGAATTTTTACGCATCTTGAGTTCCCAATTGAATAATCAAGACCCCCTCAAACCCTTGGATAATCAAGAGTTCCTGAGCCAGATCGCCCAATTTTCTGCCTTGCAACAAAGTCAGGTATTGAATCAAAAGATCGATCAATTATTAGCCCAGCAAGCGGCAACGCAATCGGTCGGTTTGCTGGGTAAAACCGTCACCTTTACCGATGGTAATGGCAATAGTACGGGCCAGGTGACGGGTTTAAGTTTGGATAAAGGGCAAGCTCAGTTATCGGTTACCCTGAGCAATAGCAGAGTTGTGCCAAATATCAGTTTTTCCCAAATCGTTACGATACGTTGAGGAGCCATCATGTTTGAATCGATCTTTATTGGTACATCGGGCCTGATCGGCTTTTCCAAATCATTGCGCGTGATCAGTAATAATTTGGCCAATGTCAATACACCGGGTTTTAAAGGTTCGCAATTACAGTTTGCGGACTTTTTTTATCAAAATGGCGGCACCCATGCGCAAAATTTTGCCAGTGGTGGCGGTAGCGGTTCGGCCCAATATGGGGCAGGTTTAAATACGTTGGGCTCGCAAATCGACTTTCGGCCCGGTACGCCACAATCGAGCTCAAATGGCACTGATGTGGCGATTAACGGGAATGGTTTTTTTATTTTGCGCGACGGGAACCAGCAATACTTTACCCGTTCCGGGCAATTTGTCCCCGATAGCGAAGGGTTTCTGGTAAGCCGCACAAATGGGTTTCGAGTGCAAGTACTTGGTGCGAATGGTAAATTGAGCGATTTCTCTGTGTCCGATTTGCAATACAATCCGGGCAAGGCGACGACTGCAGTTAAGTTTGATGGTGGTATTGCTGCTGATGCCGCGTCTACCAGCGCCACCGCATCATTTGATTTTTTTGAAGCGAGTGGACTCACTCATCCCACTACCTTGAGTTTTACCAAAAACACGACGCCCGCCCCCGGTGCTACCAGCACCTGGACGGCAACGGTGATTGGGACTGGTGCAGCGCTAGGTATCCCGAATACGATATCGTTTGACAGTAGCGGGAATATTCTCCCAAGCTCGTCAAAGCTTACCCTGACTTATTCGATTAACGCCATGGTGCAAACTGCCGAACTGGATTTTTCCGCAGCGAAATTGTTGAGTGCTGGCAGTACGCCCCTGAGATTTAAAAGCCAGGATGGTTTTACGGCGGGCATTCTTTCCCAGAGCAGCACTTTTGATGCGGACGGACAATTTCAAGCCAAGTACAGCAACAATCAAACCATAAAAGGTGCAGTCCTGGCTTTGGCCAGGTTTGACTCGGATCAAGATATCCAACAAGCCGGTGGCAGTCTGTTTACCAGCACGAATGCGGCGAATGTCGAGTTTGGCCGCGCCGGGACAGGTTTATTTGGCAAAATATCGGCGGGAAGTATTGAAGGCTCGAATGTCGATTTGGCGCAAGAATTCAGTAATTTGATTGTTGCCCAACGCGGCTATCAGGCTTCGTCGCGCGTCATTAGTACCGCCAACGAACTGGTGCAAGAATTGTTTGATATGAAGGGCCGGAATTGATGGATTCCAATGCTCGCGGCAGCGCTGGCAAAGTGCGGCCCTTTGTTTTGCTGCCTGCCAGCAAATTGCAAGCCTTGGCTCACGCGCTGACCCAACCCCTGGCAGAATGGGCCAAACAATGGGGGCTGGACGCGTCTGCTTTGGCGCTCGATTGCGTAGCTGCAACGCCTTCATTGGCCCCGCCAAGCTGGCAACGTAGTTATGGCAGTGCCGGGCAAATGGCATGGTTGGCATGGCCGCAGACTTGCTCGGCCCGCTTACAAAGTGCCATGTTTGGCGCGGACATCAGCCACAGCGCTGACAGTATTGCCCATGCCGCCGCTCAAGCTGCGTTGGAAGAATTGGCGCAAGCCTTGGTCAAGTTGGCGGGCCTGGAACGGTCTGATCTGCATCCACTCGCGCCCGCTTGTCTTGCCTATGCCAGTGGTGCGGTTCATGTCCAACTCAGGCTGGACGGCCAGCATGCCATGGATTGCCTGTTTGAGCATGGCAGTTTGAAAGCCTGCTTGGCCAGCTTGAATCTGGCCGCAAACACCTCCGCCAAAGCCGTTGATTTGCCGCCACTGGTCGCCCGTACCCGTGCTTTGGGTAAGGAGTCGGTGCGCTTGATCGTCCAAGCCGGGCAAGCCGAAGTGAGCGTCGGCAATTTATTCAGCCTGGCCGTGGGCGATGTGATCCGTTTCCAACACCCGATCGACGCCCCTTTGCCCGTACTAACCGAGCAAGGCATGCCCGTATTTGACGGTTTTTTGGGTGTGCGCGAAAACCAAATGGCCTTAGAACTGCTACCCCACACACCACAGCGTTAATTGAATAACCTTTTAAGACTCATCTCATGAACGATATCGAACCTTCCACCCAATTAATTGAACTGGCCGAACTGCCAGCCACAACCCCTGGCGGCCCTGCATTGATGGCAGGTAATTTGCAATTATTGCAGGGCGTGAAAGTAGGCTTAACGGTAAAAGTGGGTGAAATCCACACGACGCTGGGCGAACTGATGGCCTTGCAGCAGCAATCGATCATGAAAATCGACCGCCCGGTCGAAGCACCCGTGGATGTTCTGCTCGATGGAAAAGTGGTGGCGCGTGGGCAATTGGTTGTGGTCGATGATAATTTTGGTGTCTGCGTGACTGAAATTTTAGCGGCGTCATGATCATGTCCGCTTCCAATATTTATCGTCGTGCGGCCTTGGCCAGCTTGTCAGGCGCGGCACTGTGGTGCGTAGCGGGCCTGGCATGGGCACAAACGGCGATCCCTTTTAAGCGCGACGGCAGCAGCGCGGGCAGTGATGTTTCGCGCTTTGGTTTAGGTCTGCTGGTGAGTATTGCAGTCCTGGCTGCGGTGTTATTTTGGCTGCGCCGCAAAGTGCGCCAAATACGACCGGGCAAGGATGGCGGTTCAGACTTGCAGATTTGTGAATCCAGGCACCTGGGGCCACGCTCGCTGTTGCACGTGGTGCATTTTGCGGGGCAACAATATTTAATTGGGCAAAGTGAACAGGGCCTGGTTTGTTTGGCCAGCAGTCCGCTTCCGGTGGTGCCGTCTTCGGCAGAGACGGTTTCGACTAACACCTATGACCAAGCCAGTACAAAAGGGCAGGGGGCCGATCATGCCCAAACTTGAATCCGCCCAACGCCAACGTGTACTGTGGAGCTTGGGCTTGGCCGCCTTGTTTTTGGCAGGTGCCGCATGCGCCGCCGAAATCAATGCCGCAGCCAGTGCCGCAAGTAGCACCCAGGGCATTTCAGTACCCGGCCTGCAAATCCGAATCGATGGCACGGGTGGCAATACCGAAGTGGCATCCGCCATCAAAATTTTGCTCGGCCTGACGGTATTAAGCCTGGCCCCGGCCATTTTAATGTCGATGACCGCCTTCATTCGCATCGTGGTGGTGTTATCCATGTTGCGCACTGCGCTGGGCATGCAAGAAACACCGCCCAATACCGTCATCATCAGCCTGTCATTATTTCTCACATTTTTTACCATGTCACCGACCATGCAAGCGGTTAATTCCCACGCGATGCAACCTTTTTTTGATGGCAAAATAGGCATGGAGCAAGCCGCTACCGAAGGCATTAAACCGATGCGCGAATTTATGGTAAGGCAAACACGGGAAAAAGATTTGGCCTTGATGGTGGAACTGGCCAAAACCGAGGCACCGCAAAGCATGGATGATATTAAACTGGCGCAATTGGTGCCCGCTTTTATGTTGTCGGAGTTGCGTTCGGCATTTCAAATCGGCTTCGTGATATTTTTACCCTTTTTATTGATCGATTTGATTGTGTCGAGTGCCCTATTGTCGCTGGGCATGATGATGGTGCCGCCCACGGCCATTTCTTTACCGATCAAAATATTGATGTTCGTCTTGATTGACGGTTGGAATATTGTGGTGCGTGCGCTGTTAGGCACCTTTGTTTAGGTCAGATTAAGCCATGGCTGACCAGGATCAGGCAAATAGTTTGTGGGCGGCTTGGCAAACCCATGCCGACAGCGAGCTACGAGCGCAATTGGTGGATTTTTATTCCCCCTTTGCGCGCATGATGGCGGCCAAACTGTATGCCCGGCGACCTTTTCCCGAACTCGAATTTATGGATTATATGCAGTGCGCTTCGTTGGGTTTGCTGGAATCGATTGATCGCTTTGAACCCCGGCGCGGCGTGAGTTTTGAGACATTTGCCGGGGTGCGCATCAAGGGCGCGGTGTTGAGCGGGATTCGATCCTTGAGTGACAAACAAGAGCAAGTGCATGCGCGCCAGCGTTGGATTAATGAACGGGTGCAACAATTACAACCCCCCGGCGACCCGTTATTGGACCAACCAGCGCAATCCAAGCCGCAATCCATCGACGATGTATTCGCCTGTCTGGCGGAACTGGCGATTGGTTTGGCCATGGGTTTTGTGTTGGAAGATACGGGTATGATGCTGGCTGATGAAAATCAAGGTTACTATGACAGTGGCTACCAGCGGATTGAACTGCGACAACTGCAAGAGCGGATGCGCCACTACTTGGCGGCCTTGCCAGAACGAGAGAATCGGGTATTGAGTTATCATTATTTGCAACACTTGAGCT
>CAMBDR010000447.1 GCA_945864765.1 Janthinobacterium lividum
GACTTTTGCGCTGTGGCGACACCGCAAAAATACAACAAAAGGCAAGCGAATAATCCAGCCTTTGCATAGAAGCGCACCTGCGCTAGCCAATGCACATGGCAAAACCGGATCGGCGTAGCGATTACATGCATATCAGCCTCATTAACTTGGGAACCACTCTCCAGCCGTTGACATAAATATCGAGTAACTAATTTCGTCTTACCATCGCAAACAAGCCTTAACTTGCCCCCTCTTTTAAACCATGGGTTCATTGAGCCTACCCACCATCATGAACCCATGATTTGAGCATAGCACCGAAACCACAGTAAAAAACGTCTGCCTCAACGTCTGCCTCAACGTCTGCCTCAGCACCCACCTGATTGCGCTATCGTTATCAAACACTTGAAAAAATAACAGCATTAACGTAACATCTGGCCATCCTTGAATTTGCCCTGTTTGGGGCATCCATTTTACCCACGCTCCCAAATAGTCACACTGTCAATTATCTGGAATCAAAGCATGAAACGACGTACTCTTTTATTATCGACCGCAGGCATGGCCGCGCTCATTGGTTTTGCACTACGCCCCGGTGAACGCGGTGCCCCGCATTTGCCGTATTTTCAGGGTTTAAGCAAGCTGTTACGCCAACATGCCGCTGGCACACCGGTCCTGATCATCGACCGCCAGCAAATGCTGGAAAATGCAGCGATTGTGCAAGGCTATATTGCGAATAAAATCGCCGTGCGGCTGGTGAGCAAATCCTTATCTTGCCTGCCCTTGCTGGATGTGCTGATGCAAACCATGCAAACCCGCCGTTTGATGGTATTTAACTTGCCGCAATTATTGCAACTGGCCAGCGAGCGCCCGGATACCGATTTACTGCTGGGCAAACCGCTCCCCGTGGCGGCGGCGGCACAGTTTTACCAGCAATTCAAGAGTGCGGGTTTTGTGCCACACCAGCAATTGCAATGGCTGATCGATACGCCACAACGGCTGCAACAATACCGCGATTTGGCGCGCAGCCTGGGCCAGCGTTTGCGGGTGAATCTGGAAATCGATGTCGGCTTGCATCGCGGCGGCATTGCGGACTTGGCCGCCTTGCATGCGATATTGGATATGCTAAAAAACGAGCCTGCCCTGGAATGGTCGGGCATGATGGGTTACGATGCCCACGTTGGCAAATTACCGCTTGCCAGTATGCGCAACGACGCCTTGCAACATGTGAATCTGGTGTACCAGCAGATGTTACAGGCGGCGCGCAGCAAATTGGGGCAACAGGCACTCACTTTGAATGTGGGCGGCTCGCCTACCTATCGCCTGCACGACGGCAGCGCCAGTGCCAATGAAGTGGCGCTCGGTTCGGCACTACTCAAACCGGGTGATTTCGACACCGATTTATTGCAAGATCTATCCCCGGCGTGCTACATCGCCACCCCGGTATTGAAGGCTCAGGCGCAATTTCAGATGCCGTATGGGGTACAAGGTTTAAGTGATATGGCGCGGGCCTGGGATGCAAACCAACGGCGCGCCTGGTTCGTGTACGGCGGTAATTGGTTGGCCGACCCGATCTCACCGCCGGGCTTACAGGCCAGCAGCTTGTATGGCAACTCCTCCAACCAGCAAGTGCTGCTCGGTTCAGGCTTGCAGCAATTGCAGGTGGACGACTTTGTCTTTTTCCGGCCACGCCAAAGCGAAGCCGTGCTCTTGCAGTTTGGTGCGATTGCGGTGCTGGATCAGGGCAAGCTGAGCGAATTTTGGCATCCGATGGCGGCCTTACCGTAAAGGCTTGCACCTTGAAACCATTCACACCGACATCGTTTGACTGCATCGCTTTACCCTTTGCAATCGGTCTGGGTATCAACTGACGATACCCGGCGTCCCCCATCATGACACTCCCGGTAGCAACACTCAGATTTCAGAAATGAGTTTGCTATAGTCCGTTCCAGATTGTTTTGACGAAATAATTTCCTAAACAAATTTTCCTCAACACAATATTGTTTTAAAGATGAATACACCGAACTATAAAAGGACTTACCATGAAACATTTTCTTACAATTAGCACTCTTACAGCAATCTTCTTAAGCGGCGCATCAATCAGCGCACATGCCCAAACCTCGGCCCCGGCCTCGGCTGAATCGGGTGTGACGGTGGGTGCGGCTTTCATTATCGCGCCGGAATACCTGGGTGCCAAGAAAGAGCGGTTTCTGTTAGCGCCCACGATATCGTATCACAATAGCAATGGTTTCTTTGCGGGCACTCGCGAGGGCGTCGGCTTTTCCGGTAAAGCCGATCAACTCACCTTCAGTGCGGCCGTCGGTTACCGTTTTGGCCGCCGGGACAGTGACTCCCAAGGCTTTCGCCGTGGTTCAGATGATTTGCGCGGCCTGGGTAAGATTGAAGATGCACTCACCACCCGTCTGAAAGGAAGCTACGCCTTTGATAATGGCGTGAGTGTTAGCCTGAGTTCGGAATTGGCACTCAACCACCGCGAAACCGGCAATACATGGGGCATGGGTTTAAAAGTCCCGTTGTTGAATACCAAAACCGATCAAGTCGCACTCAATGTTGATGCCATGTATGGTGATCGCAAATACAATCAAAGTAATTTTGGCGTCACCAGCAGCCAAAGCGCCAACTCCGGCTACAAGGCGTTTAGCGCCAAAGCCGGGTTTGATCAAGTCGCCAGCAGCGTGGGCTGGAAGCATACGATTGATAAAAACTGGTCGGTCACAACAAAGGCTGGCGTAACCCAGGTTGTGGGCAATGCGGCAGATAGCCCGATTGTGAAGAAAAAAACCAACGGCATCCTCGCCACATCGATCAACTACGCGTTTTAAGATCGGGTGAATCGGACAAATCGGGCGAGGCGGGATTGAATCGGGCATAATGACGACAATCCCGCCAACCACTGATCAAGGTTTTGCACCATGCACCCCTTATTTGTCCGCCTTGCCCTGTTTGCACTCATCCCCATGCTGGCGCATTGTGTCGCATGGGGCCAGCAATCCAGCGCCCAAGCCACCACCCAAACCACCACCCAAACCATTGCACATGCCAGCACCGTAGCGCAAGCCTGGTTGGCCGATATCGATGGCGACCAATACAGCAAAAGTTGGGACAAAGCCGCCAGCCCATTCCAAAGCCAGATCAGCAAAGCGCAATGGGAGGTGCAAATGATACGCATCCGTGGCTTGCTCGGTGCCGCCACCAAACGCAAATTAGTCAGCGCCAACCTGCGCCATCAATTACCCGGCATGCCCGATGGAAATTATGTGGTACTACTCTACCAAACCACGTTTGAGCATAAGGCGAACGGCTCGGAAACCATTACGCCGATGCTGGATCAAGATGGTAAATGGAAGGTGGCGGGGTATTTGATACGCTGACAAAAAATTGATCATGACGTTATAGCGTGTCATGGTACTGTTTGATCACCCAGCCGCGAATTCTGGCATTTCTACCTTCCAAAAACGCCACCAAATTATCGGCGTGCAAATGCGCCAATTCAGGCGCATCGATAAAATGTGGATACAAAATATCCCTGCTCACATTGGTGCCACTGGTCAAACACTTACGCAGCTCATGAGCCTTGGCAGGGTCAATCAGGAAGCGATTGCCGGGCGTTTTCAACAGAAATTTGAGCCGTGCTGAGGCATGCGGTGGCTCCGGGAAAAGTTTGACGAACGCTTCTTTACCATATTTTTCCACCAATGCTTTTCCGTCGATTGGCTTACCTTGCGCGTCCACCAGGTCGCTTCGTAAAGCCACGCTTAACATCCATATCTTGCTGCGCGCATAGCGGTGATCAAAAACCTTGGGCGCATCCCAATCAATATGCCCACCATTCTTCGCCTGTGCAGGGGCGGTACCCATGTTGCGCAATATTTCTTGCTCCGCCCTCATGCGCCGGGAAGCGCCTGCACCAAACACCTCCTCCCAACTGGTACGCCAAAACCAATTCATTAAAGCCTGTTCCGGAAAGGTTTGGCCTTGCCGTTGCACCAACTCCACCGCCAAAAACACCAGTTGCATGGAATAGGGTAATAAATCTTCCCGCACCACACCGCCCAGGCGCACCAACAAATCAATAGCCTGAACCAGTCCCTGCGTTGCGCGTGCCAACAAGCCTGGGTCCTCCTTGATGGCTTTGACCAAACGCTGTTCCTTGACCGATTTGATATCGCTGGAAATCAAGCCTTTGCAGACCTGTAAAAAAAGCTTGTCGTCCAAATCGCGCCATGCAGGCGGCAAGGTATCCCGGATTTGGGCCAGATCTTCTCTCAAGTTAAATTCTGGTGTCCAGGTTAATGCTGTCACCAAATGGGATTCATCCATCAGCGTACCTTGGCTATTGAGACGCTGAAAGGTGCGGGCGGCCAAATCCAGATCATCGGTGGTCATCACTAAAATCGGTACGCGATATTTTTGGAAGCGGTAGGCCAACTGATCAGCCTGCGCTTCCCATTGATCGAACGCTTGTTCGGCCCAATGTTCCGTTTCAATTTGTTTGCGCATTTCACGCATATGTTTGTTCACAAGTCGGCCATCAAACAAAGTCCAAAGCGGCAACAAGGGTGGCTTAGGGGAAACCACTTCCAAATCCTTCACAAATACAAATTCTTGATACATCAAATCGTATTGAATGTCCCAATCCAGCACTGCGTCGTCACTTTGATCAATTGAACCACTTGATTGCGTTGCTTGCATCAACACGCTCAGCAAGGTGGAAACACGTTGATGCCCATCCAGCAAATATTGCCAACCTAATTGACCAGCCGCGACAGGTGCTGGCGGAATCAGATGAGGCCCGATTCGGTCAAAAC
>CAMBDR010000448.1 GCA_945864765.1 Janthinobacterium lividum
CAATGTGGCGCTGGAATATGCACAAGCTGGCTGGCGCGCAGGTATGGAAACCACCTTTGCCGATCAGCGCTTTGATGACCCGGCTAATCGCAAAACCTTGGGTGGTTATACGGTGGTGAATCTGTATGTCAGTATTACTGTGGCACAAAATTGGTCATTGCTGGCGCGTTGGAATAATATCGCCAGCAGAGATTATGAATTGGCCAATGGCTATGCAACGGATCGTGCCAATGGTTTTATTGGCGTGCGTTACGGCAGCCGTTAATGCCAAGGTAGGCCGGGGTAAGCTGGGGTAGGCTGATGAGGTCTCAGTAAAAAAACCGGATGCAGCGTGGGCCGCATCCGGTTGGGGGTCAAGCGAGCAACTTACTTTTTGGTGGGGGCAGCGCTGACCGTAATCGTGACATCTTTGGTGCTGGTTAAACCTGCGGCATTGGTAATTTTTAAGGTGGCTTTGTAGCTGCCCGCTTTGCTATAGGTGTATTTTGCGGTGCTGGTGGTGGCGCTGGCTGTGCCCTCGCCAAAAGTCCAGAGTACGCTGGCAATCTTGCTGCCTTCAGCGCTGGAGCCGCTGGCATCAAAATTCACCAGCAAGGGGCCAGTGCCACTAATTTTGTCGGCTTTGATAACGGCAACCGGGGCTTTGGTTGCCACTACCAATGGTGCGCTGCCGCTGATTTTATATTGGCCAATGCTGCCATAGTTGCTATACCCATCGACGGCGGCAGGGTTGCCTTTGCCCGTGCCCTTGACCGCCAGATAGTAAGTGCCAGCCGTGGCAATATTGGTGGTAAGGGTTGCATTGAGTTTGTCAACCGGGTTAGTCGTGCTGATTACTTTGCCCGTGCTATCCAATAATTGCACAGAAACATCCAAATTGCCGCTGTAGGCAGAAGGTGAGACATCAATCTTCAAGGCACCCAAGCCTGCGGTAAAACTGAAATAATCGATATCATTGGGGGTTTCAATCACACCAGTCATACTGAGGTTGGATAAACCATTGGCGCTGCTTGCGGTTAAAGCAGTCGCAGCAGTGCGGACATTGCCATGGTCATCAGTACGTGGGCTTAAGCCTTGTTTTAACATCACCGCATAAGCATCTTCTTTATTCTTGGCACCCGTGTATTCACCTTTGGCCCATTGACTTAAGTTTTTGTAGTAACTCACACCCATGATCGGTGCCCAGCCTGTGTCGCCTGTGCCGCCACCGCCGTAATAGGTGACTTTGCTATCGCCTTGATGATGCAAGCCAAGGGTATGGCCAACTTCATGCGCCAGGCATTCGGCGATGGGTTTTTCTGCATTGGCCAAATTATTTTGAAAGCAAAACGCAGGTGCGGTCAACTTTAAGGTGGAAAAAGAATTCAAGTAAGCATAACCGCCCGCATCGCTTTTTTGGTTGGTAATCAAGATGGTGACGCCAGTTTTACCGATGACACTGGCAGGCCGTTCGGTCGTAATGTCCACATCGAAGGCCGAGTAATCTTCCGCCATACGCAGCCAGATGCGTTGAATCATTTGCTGTTCTGCAGTGCTAAAGGTGCCGACATTTTTATCCAGATCAAAAGCGGGTTTGCTACCTTCGCCCTTGAAGTTGAGGTAAATCACGCGGCTTGATTTGCTGCGGGTATGCAATAAAAAGGTTTGATCCAAAGAGAAGGGCGCGCCAGTCGTTGCGCCAACATTTGCAGTTGCAATATCACCATTTTCAGTCACGCCAGCACCCGCTTCAATGTGAATCGGCTGGTAGTTGGATTCGGTGGCATGGTTGATTGCAGGCACGCCGCCATCAATATGCAAAACCCGGCCATGGCGGTCAATATGAACCGTGGCATCGCTTAACACAAATTGAACAAAGGCTGCACTGCTATAGCCATACCATGCGGCCACGGCGGGTAAGTGATTGCCCAGTAAGTTGATGGCATGTTGGCCGGATGCGAGTTCTGGCAAGTTGATGCGGGAAAACGGGGCGTTATCGATCAAGCCTGCTGCATTATTGGGAATAAAGTCGCCAGCCAACTCGATATTGGCAGGTAAAACCTTTGCCGCATGGCTGGCGCTGATTTCAGTCGTTTTGGTAGTCGTTTTGTTACTATCAGCGATCGGCGCGGCCTGTAAATTTGCCAATAATACTTGGCCTGAGGAAGCGCTTTGTGGCTGGACAAGCGTATGAGCGGGTAGGGCGGCACGGTTTGCAACGGCGGGGGCTACGACTTCAGGTGTCATTTGAGCGCTAATGCCAACAATTAACGCGGCGGTGCTTGCTAAAACGACGGTGCCCGAGAGCAATTTGCTCCAGCTTGATATGCTTGTGTGTGAATTTTTCATTTTAGTTCCCTTTGTTTGATTAAGTTTAACAAAGGGCTACGCTGGTCGATACGGGTGATGTTTATGCATATGAATGCATGGTTAGAATAGACCATCCCATATCGGCAACCCCGCTACCATGATCCAGACTGCCCCATTGCTGACTGAATTTTAGGCCGGAGGCTTTGCGTCCTTGTCTTTCAACAAGATTGCCCAAGGACATTATTGGATAAATATTGCCCAAAGTCAAGGTCGAATTGAAAATTTCAAATGCTTAGATTTGCCCATGCTCGGCAAAGGAATGGATATGAGGACCGGCGACAATAAAATGATCGAGTACTTTGATATCCATCAGATCAAGTGATTGCGTCAGCAACTTGGTGAGCGCGTAATCCGACCCGGATGGCAAGGCTTCGCCGCCCGGATGGTTGTGCGCCAAAATAACACTGGCCGCATTATACGCCAATGCGGTTTTGACCACTTCCCTTGGATAAACCCCGGTTTGCGTCAGCGTGCCACGAAATAGTTCTTCTGTGGCAATCAGTCGATTGCGCACGTCGAGATACAAAATGGTAAACGATTCATAAACTTTCTGGGATAGCAACATTTGTAAATAGGATTTTACCGCCTGGGGGCTATTTAAGTTGACACCCTCTTGTAGCTCTTCAGTGAGGGCGCGCTTTGCCAGTTCCATCACTGCCTGGAGTTGTGCAAATTTGGCTGGCCCCAAACCATGCATTTTGGTGAACGTGGCAACGCTGGCGGCAAACATTTTATTGAGTGAGCCGAAATGTAAAACCAGATCGCTGCCTAATTCGATGGCATTTTTTCCTTTGACGCCAGTACGTAAAAACACCGCCAATAATTCGGAGTTACTGAGAACCTGCGCACCGTTTTTGATCAGGCGCTCGCGTGGGCGCAGGTCTTCGGGCCAATGGTTGATTGCCATGGTGTTGATCCAATCAATGCAAGTTGGAAGGAAAGCAGTCGTAGTGGTTAGGTCTAAACTGTACTGGTGTACAGCTTTTTTTGCAAGTAATTTTACAGTGAAGCGTCGTTTTTTGAGCAGATATGCCCAATTATGGCCGAATATTTATTGAGTTTATAATCACGAGTTGGCCGGAGTTGCCCCAAGCTGGCATACAATGGCAATCTGTTTTTAAAGTCTTTTGCCAATTCTTATGTCTGACGCTATTTCTGAATTACGCACCAATCACGCTGTTGATAACGCTACGCTTGGGCTTTGTGTCTCGGCCAATGCTTATTTAACCTTGCACTATCGTCTTGCGAATGCGGATGATCGCGATATCGTTACCACCTTTAACGCCAATCCTGCCACGCTGCAATTTGGCAGCGGTCAATTAGCGCCGTTTCTGGAAAGCCGCCTCTTGGGGTTGACCGAAGGGACACATCAAGTCTTTGAGATTGAACCGGAGCAAGGTTTTGGTGTCCACAATCCGGCCTTGCTGCAATGGGTTTCGCGCACCATGCTTGAAGCCAATTCCGCACCCGACACCGAGTATCAAATCGGTGATTTGGTTGATTTTGCAGCACCCAATGGCGGGCGTTTTGCCGGGGTTTTGCGTGAAATACAAGCCGATAGTGCATTATTCGATTTTAATCACCCATTGGCTGGTCAGACTTTGCGGTTTGAAGTTAAAATCATCAGCATATTATGATAGTGTGGGGGCGTGATGTATAAGGATAAAGATGGAAAATGAGATTTTATTAGCCCAACCACGCGGCTTTTGTGCAGGTGTTGATCGCGCCATTGAAATTGTCGAGCGCGCTCTGGCGCAATTTGGCGCACCCATTTATGTGCGTCACGAAATTGTCCATAATGCCTACGTGGTCGAAGATTTACGCGCAAAAGGGGCGATTTTTATTGAGGAATTGGATGATGTGCCCAGTGGTAATACCCTGGTATTTTCAGCCCATGGCGTATCGCAAGCGGTGCGCGCCGAAGCAGCACAGCGCGGCTTGACTATTTTTGATGCCACTTGCCCCTTGGTGACCAAAGTTCATGTCGAGGTAGCAAAAATGCGACGCGAAGGGCGTGAAATCATCATGATTGGGCACCAGGGCCATCCTGAAGTCGAAGGAACAATGGGCCAAAGCGAGCAAGGCATGCATTTGGTTGAAACCGTGGCTGATGTTGAAAAGCTACAGGTGACTAACCCGCAGAGTCTGGCCTATGTCTCGCAAACCACACTTTCAGTGGATGATACGGCGGAAATCATTGTGGCCTTAAAACGGCGTTTTCCGCTTATTGCCGAGCCCAAAAAAGGCGATATCTGTTATGCCACCACCAACCGCCAGGAAGCAGTCAAGTTTATGGCGCCGCAAGTCGATTTATTGATTGTGGTTGGTAGTCCGAATAGTTCCAATTCCAATCGCTTGCGTGAAGTAGCAGAAAAAAAAGGTACGCGCGCGTTTATGGTGGATAATGCTTTACAGATTGATCCGGCATGGTTGC
>CAMBDR010000449.1 GCA_945864765.1 Janthinobacterium lividum
GCTGACCGCCCTTTCTCGTTGTTCTACACCCTTTTACCCAAGGCTGGTTGTTCACCATGACCACCTTAACGTCCGGCTCTCTCCAGCGTTTGCCGTTCTTTGTGTTTACCATTAAAAATGGGATTGAAAACATGTTTATGGGATTTGCAAAGTGTGGGCTATCGTTGGAGGCGGGCGATTGCCAGCGGTAAGGCGTGATGTGGTGAAACAAACCGGCGAGGTGCAGGTATATCCATCTGCTGCGGTCGCGCCAAGGCTTGTGCCACCGCGTTTTGATCGCGGATGCCGTCCAAACCACCATGCCGCGCCAACTGGCTTTCATGCACCGCCCAGGCCAGATCGGCTCTGGTCCAACGCCACGCGGGTGTTTCATTTCGTGCCAACGAATAAAGAATTTTAGCCAGACACGTAGAGTTTCTCAGTATTCAAACTATAATGCAGGTAGCGAATTCGTTCCCGCACTTGATCTAATAATCGGATGGATTGCAACGGCGGTTTGCCTAGTTTCATTATTTCGTTATGCCTGTTTAAAACCACAGTATAGCCATTGAAAACGCAGTGTGCAAGCCATTTTTAGCGGTTTTTTGCGGCCAATGTATACCTCAGCCGCCGATATATACCGCAGCAGTTGAGGTATACATTACGTTGAACTAAACCGCTACGCGGTGGGTTGTTGATCAACGAATTACCCCTCGCCCAAGCATATTTCTGCACTATCACACTCTCTGCTGGCATATTGCCCCGCCAACTCCTATGCTGATATTGGGAATTTCCCCATTTAGCTTAGGAGTTCGTCATGAGTCCCTTACGTCAACAAATGCAAAACGACATGGTATTGCGCGGTTTTGCCGTGCGTACCCAATCAGCCTATATTGCCTGCGTGAAAGGGCTTGCCCGGTTTTACCGTCGCCCGCCAGAGAACTTGTCACAGGACGAAGTGCAGCACTATCTGCTGCACCTGATCAATGAGCGCAAGCTGTCCTGGTCCACTACCAACCAGGCAGCCAGTGCGCTCACGTTTTTATTTCATGTCACGCTCAAGCAATCGGCAGCAAGTTTCATCATTCCGTATCGCAAGGTGCCAACCAGGTTACCGGAAGTGCTTTCGCCTGCGGAGGCTGGCCGAATTATCGACGCGGCACGCCACCTGACCGACCGCACCTTGCTGATGGTGACTTATGCGGCAGGTTTGCGGGTGTCTGAAACTTGCGCGCTCAAGGTGAGCAATATCGACAGCGCCCGGATGGTTTTGCACGTCGAACAGGGCAAAGGCGCAAAAGACCGCCTGAGCCTGCTGCCACCGGAACTGCTTGACCAATTCCGGCACTATTGGCGCACCATGCGGCCCGTCACCTGGTTGTTTCAGTCACACCATAGCGCGAACGCCCACATCAGCATTCAAACCGCACAACGCATCTTTCACGCCTGCAAGCAACGCGCTGGCATTGCCAAGCAAGGCGGCATCCACAGCCTGCGCCATGCCTTCGCAACGCATTTGCTGGAAGCGGGCGTTGACCTGAAAAGCATTTCCGACCTGATGGGGCATAGCGATGTTTCCACGACATCACGCTATCTCCACATGAGCGAGAAGGTGGTAAGCAGCGGCTCACCACTCAACTTGTTGAAGCCCATTTTGCCAGCCGCGTCGTAAGCCGTGGCTGCGCCGTGCCGCCTCACCCTGGCCGGGATTTTACGTGCCAGTGGCCAGGCTTATCTCGCCGATCATGCGCTTAGCCCTGCGCAGGGCAAAGCATGGCGTGCCATTCTGGCTTGCCGCACCGAAGCCTTGGGTGGACATATCGAGCAGTGCGATGTTTGCGGCACCACGCGCCACATTTATCATTCCTGCCGCAACCGTCATTGCCCCACTTGCCAAATGCGCGCCAAGGAGCACTGGATCGCCCAGCGCAACCGGGAATTGCTGCCCGTACCGTATTTCCATTTGGTGTTTACGCTGCCGCACGCCTTGAATGGCTTGGCTGGCGCGCACATGCGCGTAATCACTGACATTTTGTTTGATTCCGTCGCAAAAACACTGGCCGAATTTGGGGAAAATTCAAAATGGCTGGGCGGTGAAATGGCCTTCTCGCTGGTGTTGCACACCTGGACGCAAACGCTGGTGCGTCACCTGCACCTGCATGCGCTGGTGGCGGGCGGCGCACTGGCCGCAGATGGGGCGTGGGTCAGCGGCAAAGCTGGCTTTTTGTTCCCGATCAAAGCCTTGTCAAGCGTGTTTCGTGGCAAGTTTATGGCTGCCATCATCGCGGCACATGCCGCCGGGCAGTTGCAGCCCGATGCCTTGCAATTGGCCAAAATGACGGCCAAGCAAACCAAGCAGGCCAACCAGGTTTGGCGCACCATGCTGGCGCAGTTGCGCAAGCATGATTGGGTGGTTTATGCAAAAGCGCCGCTGGGTGGTCCGGCGCAAGTGCTGGAGTATTTGGCCCGCTACACCCATCGCATAGCCATTTCAAACGAGCGGCTGACCAGCCTGCATGATGGCATGGTGACTTTTGCCGTGCGCAACAATGAGCCGAGTGGGCCGCGCAAACTGCAGGAACGATTGCCCGCCAATGTCTTCATACAACGCTTCATGCAGCATGTGCTGCCGTCAGGCCTGAAGCGCATCCGGCACTATGGCGTGCTGGCCAATTGCCATAAAAAGGCAAAACTGGCCTTATGCCGCTCGGCCTTGAATGCACCGCAACCGGAACCCGTGGTCATTGAGGCCATTGCCGCTTTCATGCAGCGGGTGGCGCAGGTTGATATTGCTTGCTGCACCTGCTGCAAGACAGGGCATTTCCATGTCACGGCTGCGATTGCGCCAAATCGCAGCCACGCAACCCAAGCCAGTCCACACCAAACCGGGCCGCCGCCATGAAAAAACGAGCTGACTTCATCAAGAAACCCCGGTTACTCATATGGCGTTTGGTTGGGCCAGGGGCAAATTCGGCCCTATGCCGGGTTGAGTGGCCAATTCGCCCCAAGCGCCCTGTTGAACAAACGCCACAAATCGCGCCTTGCGCCGCCTTTTTACCAATTGTGTTGCGAAATACTGATATTTGCAGGCGCAATTTCCCATCTACTGTTATAGAATCCCCTTAGTTACCGCCGCAGCAGGCGGTTTAGTCCAACAAGGTTTATCTGCCGCGACTGCTGCGCGGCTCGCTTTTGCGTTTGTGGGGCGGCAGATAAACGCTATTCGTTATGCCGTGCGCGGCATTACCCGTGTTATTCGTGAACGGCACTTTGGGGTTACGCAAGAAATGCAGCACCGCTTTGGCATGATCCCGCAGTCGGCCCAGCAAATTGGTGGCATCGGTTTGTTTGATCCGCCCCCGCTTGTTGATGCGTTCGGTTTTGCGGGGGTTAAGTTGCTCGCCGATAGCCAGGATACTCTCATAGTTGTCGGTCAATAATTGAATCGCCGCAGCGGTGAGCGGGTTGCCTTGCAAGCTTGCTGCGTTACGCAATTTATTGCTGCTGATAAGGAAGTCTGTCATTTGCTGCGGCCATTTTTGCCCGGTGGTTTCGCCAATGAAAACCAATTCGCGCAGCAAATGCCCATTGCACAGGGCATGGTCGCATGAAAGTTTCCAATAGGGTGAAAAGCAGTCATGCACCAATATGCCCAGATAGCTTGGCAGCAAGCCATGCGCCTTGATCGCCTCCATGCCGCGCGTGGGATGCAAACCGTACCATGTGGCAGTTTCAGTCACCGCGATATGCAGCCATTGCAATTTCTTTGCCACCCGCATACCGCTTTCATCCACATTGAGAACCGATGAATTTACCAAATTCACTTTGATGATTTCCACTTGCGGCTGCGCCAGACTGGCCACCTTTTCCACCCACTTGCAAAGGGAGCCTTGGGATACATGAACATTGAACAAGCTGCTCATCAACTGGCTGGTGCGCTGGTATGGCAAGTTGTGCCATTGCGTCAGCAGGACACCGATGGTTTTCAGTCTGGGGCCGTATTGAATCCGTTCGGTGACACCGGGTGGAAACAGGCTGGTATGCAGGCATCCGCAATGCTGGCATTTTAGCGTTTGTGACTGGTACTGCGTCACTTCAGGTTGAATCTGCGGTAAATCAATCACCTGCCGTTCTTCCGCAAGCCGCGCCAATTCCTGCGCCAATTGTTCGCCGCAGCGGGCACATTTTTCCGGCAGGGGAAGTGTGACCGTTCGTGTCGGATTTTGCGCCCAGGACAGCGTACTTCCCTTATGCCCCTTTTGCCCACCCCGCCGTTTGCCCGATGGTTTGCGCAGTGATTTTGTCTTTTTTTGCAAGCCATCTGTTGAGGGCGGTTTGCTGGAATTGTGACTGTCTTTGGTCATCCGTGCTTTAAGGCTTGCCAGTTCATCGGCCAGCGCCTGGATTTGGCCATCCTTGCTTGTAATCTGCGTTAATTGCTGTGCGATCTGCGCCGTTTGCCTGATGATTTGAGCCACCAAGATGGCGATTAACATGGCATACTCACCGAGTTGAGACGCTTTTTGCTCCACTTCGGCAACAAGCGCCCAAGCAACAATTTTTGCTTGATCTGGCATGATGCGCATATTTTTAAATTTGTGTGACATTTGATTATTGTGATGCATTTTCTGACTGCATCAATGGCGGTGATGTCTAATTATTGGCGATGATTGCTGCTTTGTCAAGGACAGGGCTGAATAGTCACGAAAAATCTTTGTGAAGTATCGGTGTTTGATATTGAATGTCTCTTTTACGATGCTGCTAGTGCGCGCCGGGTTGGGCTTGGGCAAATTCAATTCACTT
>CAMBDR010000450.1 GCA_945864765.1 Janthinobacterium lividum
CATGCGGCACAATTCATTGCGCCCTACGGCCCTATGGTAACCAATAATGGGCTTGCTGGCAAATGAAGTTGCTGTGGCGATTGGTTTTAACCGGGGTAAGCGGATTATGATGATGTTTTTTGGGGGCGCGCAAGTCTGACGCTGCGGCCAGCATCAGACCGGGTGCTGCGGGCCTTTCAATTCTGGGTGATTTTTACATATCCGTTCGCACCGTTTTGATTGATCGTCATGCTGTTGAAATTGCCGTTTTGGGTCAGGTCGATGAAGTTTTGACTGGCACGGCTCGTGGCGGTGGAAGTTTGCGTCAGATTGGCAAAATTGCTGGAACCGTTTTGCAGCAAAATCACCTCGTTATAGCCGCCGCTTTGGTTGATGTTGGCGTTGTTGCCATTGCCGTTGGATTGCGTGATCGATGCGCTGGCCCCCACACCGCTTTGCAAAACGCTGGCCAGATTGTCCAGCCCGGTTTGTGTCACCGTCAGCACCAGGGCACTGCCATTTTCTTGCCTTGCGGTGATGCTGTTGCGGCTGCCAGTTTGGCTTAGCTGTGCGCTGGCGTCGGTGGTGGCGAGTTGAACCAGGCTGCTGGCATGGTTGTCACCAACCTGGGACAGCGCTGCCGTGGCATTGAGGGTGTCGGTTTGTACCAGGGTGGCAGCGTGAAAATCGCCCCACTGATAGACGCTGCCGTTGGTGTTGGCGGCGTTCTCCTGGGTAATGTTCGAGCTGCTGTTAAAACCATATTGGCTGCTGGCGGCAGTGCTGTTGGTGGTGTTGCTTTGGTCGATATTGAGCCGCTCGTATTGCGCATCCTGCAAGACGGTGATGCTGGACTGCGTGACGGCGCTTTGTTCAATCGTGGCAAAATTGGTGTTAAAGCGCTGGGTGAGCGCAATCTGTGAGTCTGTGCTGCCGGACTGGGTCACCGTCGCCGTGTGGTGTGAGCCTGCCTGTGACAGCGTGACGGCGGAATGGGTATTCGAGAGTTGATTCAGCGTGGCATTCTGCCCCACGCCTTCCTGGGTCGTTGTGAGTGTGTTGTTGTCGCCGGCAAAGGCAGCGCTGCCGCTTAAGGCAAATGCCAAGGCGATGGCGATGCTGCTCAGTTTGGTTTTCATGATATTTCCTTCAGGTGATCAAACAGGAGGGAATGGCTGTGCCATTATCGATAAGCCGGGCTGGCCGCCCCGGTCTGACGCTTGGGCAAGCATCAGACCCGGCGGCATCGCCAAATCAATTCTGGGTAATGTGGATTTGGTTGCTGGTACCGGTTTGCATGGTCGTCACCGTGTTGGCATTGCCGCTTTGGATGATATAGGCGGAGTTGATGTTTTGGTAGCCGACTCCTGTGGATAATTGGCTCAGATTGGCGGTATTGCCGGTACCGTTTTGCGATAAATCCATTTGAACAATGCCGGATTGGTTAGTGATGGCATTGTTGCCGCTGCCGCTTTGAACGATCTGTGCGCCGGCACCTTCACCGCTTTGGACGGCGGTGATTTGGTTGTTCATGCCACCCTGTGAAACTCTCAGGTATAAAAAACTGCCGTCTTGCTGCGTTGCGCTGATGCTGTTGCCGCTGCCACTCTGGGTTAGCCGTGCGTCATAGTTGGCTCCGTTGCGTTGAACCGCACTGAGATTGTTGTTGTCACCCGATTGGTTGACCGTCGCCCCTATATCCATGGAATAGTAGGTTGCATTGAAATTTGTCTGATCAAGGGTTACTGTATTGAGATTGCCTTCCTGGGTGATGTTACCAGCGGCCATATTAGAATCGGCCACGGTGATTGTTGCGCTACCGTTGGTGCCGGACTGGATGATTTGGGAGCTGCTGGAAGTGCTGTTCGTTTGTGTGATATTTGCAGCCCCGAATTGACCGCTTTGCGTGATCACTGCACTGTTCATGTCGCCATTGACGGACTGAATGATCCCGGCGCTGCTGCTCACCGCGCCGGATTGCAGGATGGATGCACTCTGGTATGACCCGCCGTCCTGCAAGACTGTGGCCGACGATAGTGTTGCCAGTGTCTGCTCAATGTAGCCGTTATTGCTGATACCGCTTTGCGTGACACTGCCTGCGGCACCGTTAGAGCTGAATTGGCTGACCCCGGCACTATTTGAAGAGCCCGCCTGAACCAGGGTGATTGCGGAATTATTGCTTGAGCTTTGATTGCCCGTGGAATTGTTGAAGGAACCGCTTTGCGTCGTCGTAACGGTATTGCTCTCAGCAAGAGCGGCACCGCTGGTAACGGCGAATGCCAGGGCAAATGACAGGGCGATGGTGTTGAGTTTGGTTTTCATGATAGTTCCTTAAAGTGTGTTTAAAAAAATAGGGCTTAATGGAAATGCAATTCAGCGCCCCTTAATACTGAATTGTGGTGGCACTGTTGCCAGTGCCAATTTGCGTAATTGTGGCCGTGCCGCTTTGGCCGTATTGTTCAATGCGTGCTGTGTTAAGGCTGCCTTGCTGCTCGACATAAGCGCGGTTGGCGCTGCCGCTTTGCCACACCGTGGCCAGGTTGTTCTGCCCCGCCTGGCTGATGCTGGCCAGATTGCCGAGACCACTTTGCAACAGGCTGGCCTCGTTGGCACTACCGCTTTGCGCCAGCACGGCTTGCTGTTGCGCACCGTCTTGCAAGATCGTGGCGCGGTTGTTGGCGCTGCCCTGAGCCAGCGCCAAGGGGCGGGCTGTGCCTGCTTGATTGATGCCTGGCTGACTGCTGGTCAAGGGCGTTGCGCGGCTCAATTCTGGCGCGGCCAGGTCGGCAGTGAATACCGCCGGCGCAATGCCCAGGGCCACTATGCTTGCCACGGCCAAGCCAGGGGCACGCAGGCGGCACAGCGCCAGGCGCAATCGGGTGGGTAAAAGTTGGCTCATGGCTGCAGCTCCGGTTTGAGGGCGACTTTTTCCCTTGCGTACAAACTGTCATAGTCGGCCAGATAGCGCTGCAATACCGGATTAGTCCAGCCCGCCTGCTCTTTCAAGGCCCAGTTGCCATCTTTTAAGCCCTGGGCGATCAGGTGCGCCACCCCGGCTTCAATCGCTTCGTGTACACACATCTGGCCTGGCTCGTTGCGCGTCATGCCCAGTTCCACTTCCAGTAAATCTTTGATGTTGACGAACTTGAACACGCTGGGAGTGATCTCGTAAGAATAAATGGTCTTGGTGGTCGAGATGCTCTGTAGGATTTGGCCGCTGCGGATATTCACGCTCCGCAAATTCACCGTCACCTGATCGACCCGATAGCGGCTGGACAAGCCGATACCCAAAAACCGTGCCCCCGCGCCGCCGGTGCGCACATTGCTCTCATAGGCGATGATGCCGCCTTCAATCAGGACCGATGCAGCCAGCAGCGGCGGCGTTTGTACGGCTTGGGTGCCTGCTGGCGGCGGCGTTTCCAGCGCGCGCACAATTTTGCGCTCGGTCAACAGGTTTTGCAGGTTTTCCCGTTCCACCGCAATAAACCAGCCTGAATCATGCAGTGCCTTGACCAACATCGACGACGCGCCTTGGGTAACGGCGGTGGAAAACGAGCTGTCCGGGGCCGATTTATATTGCCCGGTCTGGTCGCGCATGCCGTACACCGCCACCGTCACCTTGCCCTTGGGTGCGGGCAGATTGAGCAAGTCACGCGTGGTTGGGGGCAGGGGCGTGAGCTGGGCTGCGCTGCGCACTTGGGCCGCTGGCGTGGATGCGCACCCGTACAGGCTGGCCAGGGCGCACAGGCCCACTAGCCATGCACAGGCTTTGAGGATGCGTGGCTGGCTCATTGTTGCACCGTGAATGTGGTGGCGCTACCGGTGACTTTGTCGGTGGTGGTAACGCGCAAGGCACCGCCGCCCATGTCAACGATATTGATCGAAAAGTTGGCGGTGGAGAGCGTGCCCGGTGTGAGCTTGCCATCCGGGCTAACCACTTTGGACGATGCAGCAGAGGACAGTTGACTAATAACATTACGCTCCAGCGTCTGGTTGAATTGTTCCAGCGGGGTCTGGTTCAGGAATGATCCGCCCGCTGCGCTTTTTTCTACATGTTTTTTGGTGGCCGATGCCGATGCCAACATGCCGGGGCCGTTGCCGGGGTTGCCGCCGAAGGACGGGTTGAGCGGATAAAACACCAGGTCGCTGGCGGTGGCGCTTGCGGCAGCAAAGCTCAGGCAGCACAAGAGGGTGGCGCAAAGTTGATTCAGTTGATTCCGTTGATGCATTGGGTGGACAGGGTTCGGATTCATTTTCGGCTCACTTTGAATGGGTTATTGTTGTGTTTATTGTTGTGTTTGGTGGCGTTCATCAGCGTTCATCAGAGTTCATCAATGGCGAGGTCGGCATCATTGCGCACCTGGCGGTTGGCATCGGCTTGCAGCACGTTTTGGTAAGCGGCTTGTGCGGCATCGTCACTTAGTTGTTTGATGGCGGCGCGGGCCGTGGGCAAGCGGGTGCGAAACACCTGGCCTTGGCCATATTCGACCCAGACTTCGCTGCCCGAGCGTGCCGATGGCCGCTCGCGCACGGTCAGCGTGAAGCGCTCGCTGTTTTCCTTGTCGCGCCAGGCTTGCATAAAATATTGATAGAAATCCTGCCCGGCCACGGTAACGGTTTGGTTCAGCACCACGCCGCTGTCGGTATCCTCCTGCGTTTTCTGCAGAATCATTTTCACGACTTCTGCTGCGCTGATGGTGGCTGCTGGTTGGCTGGTAGCACGCTCTTCTACGGTGTCGGCCATGGCGGAACTGGCAAGCAGGGCAAGGAGCAAAGCGAAGGGGCGGCGGGCAGTGA
>CAMBDR010000451.1 GCA_945864765.1 Janthinobacterium lividum
CTCGCACTGCCGAGCAATATTGAAGTGCAAACTGATGCGGCAATCAAATCACTTGAAATGGGTTTTTTACCCGTAGCCAGCCTCTCGTCCAAACTCGGCGCATCTTATTTGAACCCAAGGGAGCCAGACTTCCGGCTGGATTTTTTGACCACCTTGCATCGTGGTGGCGATACGCCGTATGAACACCCAAGCCTGCATGTGATGCTGCAACCATTGAAATTTATGGAATTCTCCATGGAAAACATGCAACAAGCAGTTTTGTTTTGCACCGAAGGCGCAGTCGTAGTCAATATTCCCCATCCTGCCCGCTATGCACTGCACAAGTTGCTGGTTTTTGGCGAACGATCAGGCGCATTTGCTGCCAAGAGCAATAAAGATTTGATCCAGTCCGGCTTTTTGCTCACCGCACTCAAAGCAAGTCGGCCTTGGGAGGTAGAGGAAGCTTGGGCCGATCTCATCTCACGCGGAAAAGGTTGGGTCACGCGGGCGCGGCAGGGCTTACATGCCTGCGCACGCGCATTTCCCGAACTCGATCTTATAAACTGGCTACCATTGCCTAGGGCCGCGGTTGCCAGCAAACCGAATCAGTTATACTAACTCGCCAGATTTCCTGGTATAACTACCGGGCTGCCAATGTTAATCAAATTGGCAGCCCGGCTTTACGACTCCTCCGAAATTGGCCAACGCATCAGTGGTGCATCAGCATCACATTAACATCACATTAACATCACATTATCATCATAAAATATAAGCGGTTACATTATGCGACATTTTGGCGGCGCTATAAAGCACAAGCGATAAATAGTTTTATTGATTGGATTGGGCATGACTGTTGCAATGCCAGTTTGGTCGGAAGCTAGCGCCACATTTTCTTCAACACCATTTCACTCACTTTACGCCCCAGCGCCAAACCATCATCATTGTCATGGCGATAATGAATGCCCCCATATAAGCGCGACATGGCGGCTTCTTCTGCCATGGCATCCAGGCTGGCTGCCTGCTCGGGGAAATACGCCCCCAGTACCCTGGCCCCCGCACCACTAAAGGCGGCATGGCCCGATACATAGGATGGGAATGGCGGTGTGAGGATCACTGGCGTCATGTCCACACCCAACACGGCTTTTGCCAACGTCACGGGCCGACCAGTCCAATAATGGTATTTCGTATCCCATACCGCAATAAAGGTATCGGCCAGGGTGATGTTTAATACCGCAAACATTTGCACGGTTTGGGCTTCGCCAAGGTGATGTTTGCGTGCCAGATCAAGCCCAATTTGATTCCAGTGCCCGGGCGGTGTCACACTGCCACTGCCATCGACCCAAAATTTGGCGATTTTGATTTGCTCTGGCGTGATTTTTTTTTGAATATCAATCACTTCCTGCAAGTCTTTCAGAAAGCGCGCGGAACCAAACGCAGGCGGTTGTGGGCGGAACTGGTTAGCCGGTTGCACGACCCAGGTTTTCCAGCCTGGCGCAAACGGTTCATCTGGCGGGTAATAGAAATACGGTTTGGTCGGTTCCCAACTGCCGGGACCATAAAAGCGCTGGTCGCCATACCATTGCAGGCGCACCCCATTCCAACCACGCTCTGCCCCATCGGATTGGGCCCGTGCAATCACGCCAAGCCCGACCTTCCGCCCTAATTGCAAACCACGCTGGCGTTGCTCTGACGTGATTTTTTGGGGTGAATTTGTTGCGGACGAATCGTTTGCCGCACGCTGACTTTCAGCCTCCATCCGTTTTAACAACCGCCCTAAAATGCGGTCAAAACCATGTTCTTCCGAAGCAAACCAATAACCCAAGACCTGGCTCGCCGCAGTTGACACGGCAATTTTACGCGTCACCGGATCACCACTTAACAGGTAAGCATCATGCATTGCGACATGTACCAGGGCGCTGCCACGTGCGGCACGGGTTGGTGCGATTTTGTGCTTGACGATCATGTTGAGCATTAAGCTGGTCCACGGCATGCTTGGCGCTTCGGTACGCCACGCGTCAAAAATACGGTCTGCCGCTTTATCGCTTACATCCGATGGTGGAAACACGGTTGGGTCGTAATGGTCGTCGGCGAGTGCTGCATACTGTAACACGGGGGTAGGCTCCAGGACATCTTTTTCGTTGGCATAACTGATGGGAGCGAAGCTGGCACAAGCCAGCAAAGCCATGCCAAGTACGGTCTTGAATTGAGATAGCTTATGTTGAATGGGCATACTCATTTTTGTTCCATACGCTGTTGAATCGCCTGCACCATATTAGTCCGCCCCGCCAGTTCGGCCACCCGCAAAGCATTCAATGATGCAGGTAGCGTGGGGTCGGCCCCTTGCGCCAATAAGCTGCGCACCAATTCCACTTTTCCACTGTAAATTGCGGCGGTTAAAGCGCTCTGGCCCTGATTCGATACGCTATTGACTTGCGCACCACTGGCCAATAACAGTTTGACCGCCTCTGGTTGCCCATACCAGGCGGCATTGATGAGGGGTGTATTGCCATACCAATCCAGGGCATCGATTTTGGCACCCCGTTCGAGCAAGGTTTTGATGATGCGCACATGGCCTTGCGCAGCAGCATTGTGCAAGGCGCTGACCCGGCGCTTCGCATCGACCGCATTCACATCCAAACCCGCTTGCAGCAACAAAGCCAACACATTGCTGTCCCCTTGCGCCGCATATTGCACCAACCGCTCGGCAGTGACGTCAATCCCCATCAGCGCCAAGCGTTGTTGAGCGCTGTCGGGGGAATGGGTCAACCTGGTATCGGGCGTTGGATTGACGGTTTGCGCCAAAGCAGGCGCGTTACAGGCAACGGCGCTCAAAACCAGCAGGCTCACCCGCAGCAAGCGGTAGAACGTAGGGGCCCGGGGTGGGCAATGAGTCAGGTAAAAAGGCTTCATCATTATTTTTGAGGTGTATTGGCTTGTTTCAATAAGCGCTCGACCAAGGGCGAGGCATTCGCATTTTTGGACGCTTTGATCACCTGCTGCAACTTCGATTCGGTCACGCCGCCTGCTTTATGCGCAATCATCAAATCGAACACGGCTTCTTGTTGCACACCTTCAAACTTATAGCCATCGATATAAAATGTTGGGGTAGCCACCACCTTGAATGCATTGGCGTCAGCCAAATCGGCTTTAATGCGCTCACTCCCGGCATGTTTGCTGAGCGCGACATCGTAGCGCGCCATATCCAATTTTAATTGTTGCGCTAAAGAGCGCACTTTTTGCGCATCGTCCAATCCGTTTTGGTGAGCAAATAAGGCGTCGTGCATTTCCCAAAACTTCCCTTGCTCACCCGCTGCCAGCGCTGCGTAATGGGGTAAATAACCCGCTTCATCATTACTTAAGGGAAAGTGCTTGAACACCAAATTGACCTTACCGCCATGTTTGGCCATCAATTGATCCAAGCCTTTTTTGGCTTCGGCGCAATAGCGACAATGAAATGCGGAAAACATCACGATGGTGACTGGCGCATCTGGCTCGCCCCGCACCGGGAAAACTTGCGCCTGCGCTGCGCTACCGGTCAGTAGCAAACTCCACAGCATCAGGCAAGTTAAGCTGGCACCTTGCGTTAATTGACCCAATCGCCTTAATTGGCGCCATCGCGTTAATTTGCTCAACATTTGCATTATTTCACCTTTTGGGTCGCAGCCAACGGTGCCAAATCCAGATTCAAGACTTGCAAATCATGGTCAATCTTGCCCGATGCGGTATAGGCCTCAGCGGTATCGGGATTGGTCGTCGTCACCACCACATCGCCCAAGGCCACATGATGAATCGTGTATTGGCCTTGCTGATCAGAATAGCCATATAAGTTGCCACCCGCTGAACCGGTGCTGCTTGCCGTCACTTCCGCATAACGCACCGGGTTATGTTGCGCATCATACACCTTGCCTGTCACCGAACCGGTCGCTGGCATCGCCAAATCCGCAATGATCAACTGGTTATCCACCGCATTGACGGTGGTATTGAGCGTCAAGCCTGTATTATTGTCTTTGACTGTGATACTGACTGGTCCGGTACTGATGCCAAAGGTAATTTCATAATGCCCATCCGACTCAACATAGGCATAACGCATCACCCCACCTTGCACAAAAGTCAGTTCCGCAGACGACACAGGCTGACCATCGGTATAGCGAATCGTACCGCTGATCTGAGTAGGGCCTGTGTAGGGCAGGTCAATATCCACGGTTAAATTCGCAATGGCGGCCAAATTGCCCGCACGGGTGGTCGGCGTACTGGTAAAGCTATCCGTCACGTTGAGCACAAAATCACCTGGCACCGCACCCAGGAAGGCGTAGGCACCCGGTATGTGACTATCTGACAGCACCGAGTAAATACGTCGTTCGTCGTGATTGTCTGCTACTTGGGTCAAATAGGCATTGACATAACGAATTGGCAAACCACCCGTATAAGTCGCCGTACCGCTAATAATTGGCACTAACAAATCTAATTGATAGGCGTCGCTGGCCACGATATTGGTGCTCGCAACGGCAATCGGGAAGTCACCCTCACGAGCACAAGCATCATAGTATTTCACGGTTAATGGGCCAAGCGGCACGCCTTGCAACAAATCAAAGCCCGGTAAATTGTCATTATCGTCCTGTCCCGGCGTGGAGCTTGCCACCCGATTCACCAGTTTCGATTTCACCAATTTGGCCAACGGCAGTGGTGGCGGGGTAGCGATGTTACCAACATTAATCCTTGTATCACCAACGCTGCTGGTGAGGATGGCATAGTTGCCGCCGCATTCGCCAACCGATGCAATACCTAACAACCGGTT
>CAMBDR010000452.1 GCA_945864765.1 Janthinobacterium lividum
TGCGTCGTTTTGGGGTTAATGAAATCAGTCATGCCGAATTTGCGCGCCATGGCTTCGCGCGCGGGGTTGATGTCCACGCCGATGATTTTATTTGCCCCCACCATGCGCGCGCCCTGGATCACGTTTAAACCGATGCCACCCAAACCAAACACCACCACATTGGCCCCCGCTTCCACCTTGGCGGTGAAGAGCACGGCCCCGATGCCGGTGGTAACGCCACAGCCGATATAGCAAACCTTGTCAAACGGCGCATCAGAACGGATTTTTGCCAAAGCAATTTCTGGCACCACGATGAAGTTGGAAAAAGTGGACGTACCCATGTAGTGGAAAATTGGCTTGCCATCAATGGAAAAACGACTGGTGGCATCAGGCATCAGGCCACGGCCCTGGGTGGAGCGGATGGCCTGGCACAGATTGGTTTTTTTCGACAGGCAGAATTTACATTCGCGGCATTCCGGTGTGTACAGCGGAATGACATGATCATCCACGCGCAAGCTCTTCACGCCTGCCCCAATTTCACGCACAATGCCCGCCCCTTCATGACCCAAAATGGCGGGGAAAATACCTTCCGGGTCGGCCCCGCTCAGGGTGAAATGGTCGGTATGGCAAATGCCGCTGGCCTTTACTTCCACCAGCACTTCACCCGGCCCTGGCGGGGCCAGGTCAACTTCTTCTATGGTCAAAGGTTTGCCTGCCTGCCACGCCACTGCGGCCTTGGTTTTCATCATCCTCTCCTTGTTCATTAATTTTATCGAATCTCAATTTTATTGAAAATTTTATTGCGAACTTTATTGAATCTCCACTTCCTGCACCACACCATTGACGGCGATCAGTATAGCGCGCACCTGCCGCGCCGGATAAACTTGCCGCATCCAAAAACCATATTCGCGCAATTGCGCGGTATAGTCGGCCATTTCTACGGCCAATAATTGGCGTTTGTAGTCCAAAATCCACACGGCATCGTGCGTCAACACCATGCGATCCATGCGCAGCACCAACTCACCGATCAAAATTTCTTGCTCATTATAAGCCGCCTGGTACTGCGCCGGGTCGAAAAAGCGTTGTAAATCGGCGTGATTTAAAATAGTCTGGGCCTGCTTGCGCAAAACCGGGGCCATGGCCAGCGTACACGGTAGCCAGCTTGCGATGGTGTCAGCGTCAGGTAGGTGGTAAGGCCAGCTCTGGCTGGTGACGCGCTCCAATAACAGATGCAGCAAACGCCCCTCAATTTGCTGCTCGCTGGGCGGGGCTGCCAAAGCAGGCTGGTCACTGGCGGGCTGGGCTTTTGGGTTATACAAAGGCCAATCAAAAGCCTGCGCTGTGCTGGTGGCATTGTGTGATTGAGTTTGAAGATCAGCTTGAATTTCGGCTTGAATTTCGGCTTGAATATCACCTTGAATATCGGCTTGAATAGCGGCTTGCCCCGTAGCATCCGGCCACAATGGCAATTGCAAGCGCGCATACCAATTTTTCGCCTTCACGCCATCGACATCATTTTTGCCGTCCGAAGCCACACCGCTGACTAAAAATATCTGCTTGGCACGGGTCAGCGCAACGTAGAGCAAATTCCAGTCTTCTTGCTGCTTTAAGGCTTCTTCATCGGCAAAAATGGGGTCGCGCGCCGCGCCACGTTCATCGGCTTTGGCAAAAGCTGAAAAATGGGTGGGCGCAATCCGGTCTTGCGGCCATTCGCACAAAATGCCGTGATCGTCACGCATGGCCTGGCTATGGTTGGCATCCAACAACGCCACCAGCGGCGCTTCCAAACCTTTGGCGCTGTGAATGGTGAGAATTCTGGCCGCATTCACGGCAAGGTCGATATTGGCTTCATTGGGTGCATCGTTTTCGGCTTCGCGCCGCAAGGTTTCCAGTGCGGCGATAAATTTGGGCAGGCTGGGGTAACGCCCGGCATCCATATTCAGGGCCAGTTCGATAAACGCTTCGATATTGCCTTGTACCTGGCCACGCATGGCGGCATGGCTGGCGGCCAAATAGCGCGGCAAGATCTGGCCCTGATGCAAAATTTGATCGAGTAAATCATGCACTGGCAAATGCGGGGCCATGTCCAGCCAACGGCCCAGCAATTCATGGGCACGCAGCAACGCCGCTGAAGGGACGGCGGAGAAAGGCGCGGCGTCTGAAGCGTTGTCTTCGCACAGCAACACCAGACGCTGCCACCAGTGATAGCCGGGGATGCTGGCCAGCAAAATCAAATCATCATCGCTGGCGGCAAAAATCGGGCTTTTCAGAATATGGGCCAGCGATAAATCGGAGGCGGGTAAGATTAAAAAGTTGAGTAAGGCGCTCAGGTCGGCCACTTCCAGCGTTTGTAGTAAACCGCCGCGTTTATCGGAAACAAACGGAATACCCGCGCTGCGCAAAGCGGCTTCATAGGCCGCCAAATGGGTGCGCTTTTTCACCAGCAACATCATGTCTGACCATTGCAATTGATGGCTTTGCCTGAGCTGCCATAACACCCGCGCCAATTGCGCCGCTTCGGCGCGATACACGTCGTGTACGGCTTCGGGCAAGGCGCACTGCAAGGGGTCGCGCAAGGTCGCCCCTGCATCAACTACATCAGCGGCTGCGGCGGCCTCCAGGTCTGGCGCTTGCCCACCTTGCCCCTCCCCCTCGCCCCGCACCAGCGGCAAGCGGTAAGCCAGCCCTCTACTTTGCGCCAGCGTGGTTTGCGCCACGAAACGGGGATTTTCGCCAAAGCTGGCGTTTAAGGCATCAATCACCGCCGTGGCATTGCGCCGGGTTTGGTTGGTGCGCAATAGGCTGGCACCTTGCGCGCGCAAGAACTGCTGGGCGGCGTCAAACACTCTGGGGTCGGCGCGGCGGAAGCGGTAAATCGATTGTTTCGGGTCGCCCACGATGAAAACGCTGGGCGCGCCATCACTGCCATCGCCACCATAACCGCCCAACCAGCTTTGCACAATTTGCCACTGCAAGGGGTTGGTGTCTTGAAATTCATCAAGCAAAATGTGTTTGTAGCGCGCATCCAGCCGCGCTTGCAAGTAGGCGGCATGGTCGGGATTGCTGAGCAGGCGGTAGACATGCCATTCCAGATCGGCAAAATCAAACAGACGTTGCTGGGCTTTTATATTTTGATAACAGGCCAGGTACGCGCTACCGGCGCAAAACAAGGCTTTATTCATTGCCAGCACCAAGGGCTCTTTGCTGCGTGCTTCCAGTTGCAGTAAGGTTTGGGCCAGGTTGACAAATTCAGCGCCAAATTGCGCGACCCCGTCAGCGCCGGAAAAATGCGCGGCCAGCGCGGCGTTCAGGGCTTTGTTGGAAGGCACGGCTCTGGCTTGGTCCGCTTGGGTCAGAAAAGCGCCGCGCAAGGCATCAAACCCGTCAATACTGGCTGGCCCGGATAAACGCTGTTCAATTTCCGTCGCCAATTTTTGATTTGGCGCAGTACCGCGCCCCAGTAAGCTGGCCACTTGCAGCAAGCGCTGGTGCAGAGCATCATCCTGCCAAACTTGCAGCCGCGCATCCAGCAAACCATCTTCACCGCACAAATCCTGCAAGGCTTGCAATGGCTCGTCGCCATGCAGATTCATGGCCCACCATTCGGCCCGTTTATCCACAAAAGCTTGCAATAATTTGCGCGCGGTCGAATCACCCACTTGCAGGTACAACTGCAACAGCGCCGCTTGCTGCGCCTCGTCCTGCATTGCCTGTTGTAAAAACACGCTATACGCTTCATGCATTAATTGCCCATTCGATTCGCTCAGGCTATACCCGTGCGGCACGCCAGATGCCAGCGGAGCCAGCGGTAGCAAGCGCCCAAACCAGCTATGAAAGGTATCGATCGACAGCGCTTGCGGGCTGGCCAGCACGCGCTCATACAGGCCGCGCGCGTCAATCAGCCAGCGCCTGGCATCGGTAACGCCGCGCTCTTCCAGCAAATGCATGATTTGGGCATCATCGGCCAGGGCCAGTTGATGCAGCAATTGCAGCAAGCGCTCGCGCATTTCCTGCGCGGCCTTGCGGGTAAAGGTGATGGCGAGTAATTGCGCCGGTTCCGCCCCGGCCAACAACAGGCGCAACATGCGCGCCACCAGCAGCCAGGTTTTGCCACTGCCCGCGCACGCTTCCACCACCACGCTGCGCGCGGGGTCGCAGGCGAGTTGGATAAATTCTGCGGCGCTGGTGGCCACGCCATCGTTTTCGTAGGCCAGCGCGCTGGTGGTTGGCGTGGCTGGCGTGGCTAGCGTGGCTGGGGTGGTTGGCACATTTTGCGCACTGTCAATAATGGGTATCATGCCCACGCTCCTTTGCGGCATAATCCGCCCATTTCGCAATACTCGCAGGCGCTGGCGTTGCCGTTGGCAGGCAGTACCGCCCCCGCTTGCAGCGCTTGCATGCTTTGTATAATATGCTGTTCCAGTCGTTGCCTGCGCTCGGGGAAATCGTTGGCCCAAACAGTATCAATTTTCTTCTTGTCCAGGCTTAAAAAGCCGGCCTGGGTCGCTTCCGGGTCGAGCAAGCCATAAAACGCCAATTGCTGATCCTCCCCTTTGAGTTTGGCATTCAATTCGGTCATGCCAGTGGTTTTATAATCGATAATTACGCGCTGCCCTTGGCTATCCTGATCGATCCGCTGATCGATCCGATCCAGCCGCCCGTGCAATAATACCTGGCATACCTGGCCCTGATTTTGCCCCCAAGTCATCAGGCGTTCGCGCTGTTGTTCGCCCGCCTGGTATTGCATTTGCCCGGATTGTTGCTCGGCCCATTCCAGATAACGCGGCATGGTTTG
>CAMBDR010000453.1 GCA_945864765.1 Janthinobacterium lividum
CAAGGTGGAAAATATTGCGGCGCATCATGAAAAGTCTAAAAAATAACAGATTTTAAGTGCAATACCCCCTTGACAAGATGCGCGCAGTCCGCGATACTGGTTTCACTTCGACACAATCAAAAAGATGTCAAGAGAATTCGCGGTTCCACATTGCTTTTTTCTCGGCAATTCGCTATCGCGCAACAGTCAAGCCGTGCCGATCACTTACCTACTAATGCATCTTAAAAAAGGACCTATGAAAAGTTCAAAATTTCTATTCGCCCTGACAGCCTTTGCCATCGCTGCTTCCAGCCATGCGGGCACTGGCCCTACTCCTGGCCCCGGTTCAGGACCCGGCCCGGTTTTGTTGTCTGAAGGGTTTGATAATATCAGCACCTTAAATTCGAGTGGTTGGGAATTTGTTAACCTCAGTACACCCGTCGGCAATAGCTGGTTCCAAGGCAATGCAGGTGTTTTTGCCGCCCATTCCGGTGCTGATAATTCGTATATTGGCGCGAACTACTTAAGCAGCCAATTGGGTTCCGGTACGGTGGACAATTGGCTGCTCAGCCCGGTGTTGACGCTCTCTACCCAATCCAAACTCTCGTTCTTTGCACGTACCGAAACAGCGGGCTTTACCGATAAATTGGAAGTGCGTTTCGTCTCTGGTAACAGCAATGATGTAGCCCAGTACACCACCTTGGTGACCACGGTGGGAGCCAATGGCGATTTCCCCGATGCAGGCTTCACCAATTTTGTGGCGAATCTGCCCGTTACTGGCGCTGGCCGCTTTGCTTTCCGTTATACCTCTGATGCTGCTACCGCCAACTATATCGGTATCGATACCGTCAACGTGACCGCCGTACCAGAACCTTCTACTTACGCCATGATGGGCTTGGGCTTGGCAGCTTTGGCTTTGGTGCGTCGTAAAACAAAAAAAGCGTAATCCACAAAAGGTAGCACCTATCGCTTTGCGGCCCGAATAGCCGCATCGCATGGCGCTGTGTTGGTGTGTTGATAAAAATAATTGAAAGAGAATGATATGTCCATAGAAAAAACTCAAAAGCGTGGATTGGTAGCGATGGCTGCTCTGAGCGCTTTAATGTTGTCTGCAAGTGCATTTGCTGGTACGGTTTCGGCCCCCTTGATGACTGAAGCCGCGACCGGCCCGGCGGGCATGAAAGTTGTGCGTGACAGTGCCACTGGTGAATTACGTGCGCCTACTGGTGCAGAAGCGCAAGCAATGGCAGCGCAAGACATGGCTTCCTTGAAAGCCAAGGGCAAAGCCAGTGTTGGGATGTTGACTGGTACGGAGGCACCACAGCAACAACTGACCTCCACCGGTGCGGTGAGAATGGAATTGTCGGAAGAGTCGATGGTGTACTCAGTGGTCAAGCGTGCCACTGATGGTTCGCTGAGCATGGAATGCGTGACCGGTGCGGACGCCGCCAAAAAACTGATCAATAGCAAATCCCCAGCCACCAAGCAGGAGCACAAGCATGACAAATAATATTCGTTTTGGTTTGAAAACTTTGGCGGCTTCGATTGCCTTGATGGGTGCAATGGCAGCGGGTTCGGCTCAAGCAGCAACAATTCAAATTTTGAATGGCAATGCAGCAGGTGTTGGCTTTAATGACACAACGCCTGCGGTACCTGTGGGCGGCAATACGGGTACGACCTTGGGTGAACAGCGTCTGATCGCTTTTACCTACGCTGCCAATATTTGGGGCGCGACATTAAACAGCAATGTGCCGATTTTGATCAATGCTACCTTTGAGCCGTTAACGTGTACCGCCTCCAGTGGCACACTGGGTAGCGCTGGTGCGACACAGGTCTTCCGTGATTTTGACGGTGCCATCAAACCGGGCACATGGTATGGCCCGGCCTTGGCCAATAAATTATCGGGTATTGATCAAGGCGAAGGTTATCCACAAATCCGCGCCCGCTTTAATTCCAACCTGGGTTTGAATGCCAACTGTTTGCCAGGCTCGCCTTTTTACTTGGGTATTGACGGCAATCACGGCAATTTGATCGACTTCCCAACCGTGTTATTGCATGAAATGGGTCATGGCGTTGGTTTTCAAACTTTTACCAGCGGTCAAACTGGTGCGAAATTGGCAGGTTTCCCGTCGGTATGGGATCACTATCTGCTGGATAATCGTACTAACAAGTTGTGGGTGGATATGACGGATGCCGAGCGTGCTTCGTCTGGCATCAGTGGTAATGGTTTGTCGTGGACGGGTGCGCATGTGACCGCAGCCCTACCGGGTGTTTTGTCAAGTGCACCGAATATGGCGGTCAGTGGCCCGGCAGCAAGCAGCATTGCGGGTGATTTCGTGGTCGGTGAAGCATCGTTTGGTCCTGCTTTATCGTTGGCAACACCTGTTGCTGGTCAAATTATGCCAGTGATTGATCAATCCAATGGTACAGGTTTGGCATGTAATCCATTGACGGGTGCCAATGCGCTGGCCGTGCGTGGCAATATTGCTGTGGTTGATCGCGGTGTTTGCGCGTTCTCCATCAAAGTGAAAAATGCCCAGAATGCCGGTGCCAAGGGCGTGATCGTGGTGGATAACGTGGCTGCTGCGATCAGTGGTTTGGGTGGTTCCGATCCAACGGTTACGATTCCTTCGGTTCGTATCACGCTGGCTGATGGCACACGCCTGAAGGCAGCGTTGCAAACCCGTTCACGTACTGCTTCTGGCGTGATTGGCTCGATGAGTCGCAGTGCCAGCCGTTTTGCCGGAACCGATACCCAAGGCCGTGCTTTGATGTACACCCCAACGACTTATTCCCCTGGTTCGTCGGTGTCGCACTACTCGACTGATGCCGCACGGAATCAGTTGATGGAACCCGCAATTAGTGGCGATTTGACGCATTCGCCAACCTTGCCACTCGATTTGACTTACGAGTTGCTGAAAGATATTGGCTGGTAATCGCGGCTGGTCATCCCGGCTTGATGGATTGCCGGGTTTCGGTCCGGCATATAATAAAAAAACAGGTAATGTAATATTTAAAAGGCTGCCCACGCAAGTTGGTGGCCTTGTTGTTTTTTGGGGGCCATGCGGCAGTTTGGCCTTGAATGCGTTACGATAGCGCATCTTTTAATGAATATTAGGTTAAGCCATGACGCAATGGATACACACAGAGCAACGTCGGCATGTTGGCGTGATTTTACTGGATCGTCCGAAGGCGCTCAATTCCTTGTCTTTGGATATGGTGCGTGCCTTAAGCGCCATTTTGTACGCATGGCGCGACGATGCCACCATTGCCGCTGTATTGATTAAAAGCAGCCATGAACGCGCGTTTTGTGCGGGCGGTGATATTCGATTTTTTTATGAAGCCGGGCGCGCCACGCCGCAAACTGGCAGCGCACTGATCGAAGACTTTTTTACGGAAGAATATGCGCTCAATCATTTGATTCATTTTTACCCAAAGCCGTATATTGCCTTCATGGATGGCGTGGTGATGGGTGGCGGTATGGGTATCGCCCAGGCTGGCTCGGCTGCACGTTGCCGGATTGTGACCGAGCGCACCAAGATGGCCATGCCGGAAGTAAATATTGGCTTGTTTCCCGATGTCGGCGGCAGTTACTTCCTCAGTCGTACCCCCGGCCAGTTTGGCACTTATATGGCTTTGACGGGCGAAACTATTAGCGTGGCCGATACCTTGTTGGCGGGTTTGGCTGATTATTATCTACCCAGCGCGCAATTGCCCGCCCTGCAAGCGTTTCTTGAAAACGCGTCCTTGGCGGATTGGGCGCCGTGGCCAGGTTTGGCGGGGCAATTTTGTGCCCCGTGGCAAGCGGGTTTGGATCAGGCTGATGCGCTATTGCCTGGCCAAGCTGGTGCGATTGAGCAACATTTTGGTTTTGATCAAATGACGCAGATTGTCGCATCCTTGCAAACCGATAATAGTGTCTTTGCTCTACAAACCTTGGCCACCATGCGCCGACGCTCCTCCCTGATGCAAGCGGTGACGCTGGCGCAATTGCGTGCGGGCGCGAGCATGGGGGTGGCCGACTGCCTGCGCATGGAGCGCACCATGGTACGGCGCAATTTCGAGCATGGGGAAGTGTTGGAAGGCGTGCGCGCCCTGGTCATCGATAAGGATAATGCGCCCAATTGGTCGGCGGCAACATGGGAACAAGTCAGCCCCGCGCTGGTGCAATCATTCTTTACCCCAGCTTGGCCAGCTTATGCGCATCCATTACGCGATTTGGCATAAGCGGCAAGTCTTGCTATGATGTAGGGGTTTTGCCAAAACTAAACGTATGTTGACTGCCAGGGCCAAAAAAATGAGTATTCCAGTTCGTATTGAAAGTAGTAACTTTGCCGCAGCACCGCTGCGTGCCAGTTGTGGCGTGTGTAGTATGCGGCAATTGTGTTTGCCCATGGGACTTGATGACGGTGATATGCAACGTCTGGATCAATTGATTGAACGTCGCCGTAAAGTGCCGCGCGGGACACCTTTGTATCGAATGAATGATCCCTTTGTTAATTTAGATGCGGTGCGCCTCGGGCATTTCAAAACCTATCAGGTGAATGCCGGGGGCGAGCAACAAGTCACCGGTTTTCAAATGGCGGGTGAATTACTGGGCATGGATGCGATCAGTAACGATTTTCATCAATGTGATGCCGTGGCATTGGAAGATAGTGAGGTCTGCGAGATTCCTTTTTTGCGACTGGAAGAATTGTTTGGTAAAGTGCCCTCTTTGTTGCGTCATTTTCATCGAATCATGAGCCAGGAAATCACGCGGGAACAAAGCGCCATGTTG
>CAMBDR010000454.1 GCA_945864765.1 Janthinobacterium lividum
GAAATCGAGGTCACTGCACGGAAAACATCGCATTGTGATAAATGAACCCACAAAATGCGAAAAAACAAGAAATTTCGCGCATCCTGATCGGCATTTCGATGCAACAACTGGGTATACTAGAAAACTGAGCCAAAACCGGGCTGCAAGTGAAGCGTAAGCTGAGCTGTAAATTTTCCAAGTAAATCAGAATATTTTTATCGGAGCATAAAATGGGTGTCTATGCACAAGCGGTGCAGCAATTATATATAGCTTATTTCAGCCGCCCTGCCGATGTCGGCGGTCTCATTTACTGGGAAAACATCGTCAATACCAACAAGGGCGATACCAGCAGCATCAGCGCTGCGTTCGCCAAGTCTCCCGAGTATTTTGCCAACTTGGGCACTTTAGGCAATAGCGTGATCATTACCCGAGTCTATTTAAACCTGTTTGGCCGAATTCCAGAACCCGAAGGCAACGCTTATTGGTCTGACCTGCTTGATCGGAAGGCCATTACAATCGACAATGTAGTCACGCAAATAGCCAAAGGTGCGCAAGGTACGGATCTGGACGCATATAATGCCAAAGTCAGCGGCGCGCTGGTTTTTACCGCCAATTTATCGCCCGATGACGCCCCGTTCTACCGGGGTGCTGGCCCGTCCAAGGTGGCGGAAAACTTTATCACCAGCATTAAAGACGCCAGCAGCCTGGCACTGGCAACCCAAACTGAAAACCTGCAAAATACCTTCGCGCTTTTGGTATCGTCCTCTTTCTCAGCCCAAACCTCAACCCTCAGTACCGGGCTGGATAATATTGTGCCAACGACGGAAACCCCATTCGGTGGCGATGATACCTTCAATGCCAATTCAAGTGGCACCAGCCAAACCCTGAATGTGGGCGATGTGATCAACGGCGGCCTGGGCTACAATATCCTGAATCTAACCTCCACCACCCACACCGCTCTGGTTCTGGGCGGCGGCATCAACATCAGCAATATCCAGACCGCCAACATCAGTGCTGACAATAGCGCCAATGTAGACAGCCATACTTGGACTGACTTAAAGCAATTAAATCTGAGCAGCGTCGGCAACACAGTGGTACAAGCACCAGCCAGTGCCAACACCACCTTGACCACGAAAATCAACCTGGGTTCCATTACCGTGGATGGCGGCAACAAGGTAACCATCAACAGTACCGAGTCCGCTGGCACAGGTAGCATCAGCGTCGGCAATACCACCTCGCCAACTGGCGATGTGACTATTCAGAACACCAGCACGCTAGGCGGCAATGCGATCAACGTCAAAGGTGGTGCGAATATTAATATTACGCAAGACTTCATCAATAGCATACCTCGCGCTGTTACTTTCGGTGATATGACCATTATCGGCTCCACTGCCACTCAAACTGTCAACATCACCAATCAAAGCAGGTTTTCAAGTAATAGCACTGGCCTGACTTTTATTCAAGGCAATGTCACTATTACCGATGCCAATTTTGCCAGTAAAACATTGGCAGGCAGTATTAACTCGATCAGTATCAGCAATTTTAACAATGCCACCATCCAGGACAGCGCGCTTGGCACCTTGAATCTGCTCGATAGCCATGGCCTCGTCAAAATTGATCCGGGCATGCTGACACCTGCGCCCAGCGGCGCTACCCTTAACCTTGGACTACAGGATTTTTTTGGCACCCTTGACATCTCCAACATGTATGCCAATGTCAATATCGATACCGGTAGCTCCAGCGGCCACTCAAATTTTGTCACCTCAATGCACGATAGCGCCTTAAGCACCTTAACCGTGACGGGTGCGGGATCGATCAATTTTGGCGGCATCGATGCCAACGTAAAATCAGTCAACTATACTGGTTCCGGCCTCTTCATCCTTGATGCCCGATTTAAAGATTTGATTAGCAACATCAATACCCAAGGTTCAACCAGCAAAAATATCGAGGTCTTTCTGGATGGTTCCAAAACCACCTATTCAGGTGGGGATGGCAACGATTACGTTATTCTCAATGCAAGCATCGCCAGCAAAAACATTGACCTGGGTGGCGGCAACGATACCCTGGATATCAGTGCCAGCGGCATTCCGACGGGTGCCATGAATGGCGGCGACGGGATAGACACCCTGATTGCCACCACCAGCCAATTGAGCACGCTTACCAGCAACACCAGCACGACCCTCAGCAATTTTGAGGGAATTAACATCACAGGGGCCGTAACAGGCCAAACGCTTGACGCGGCACGCCTTGGTGCCATACAAAATATCACGCTCAATCAAGGCGGCAGCTACATTGTTAATAACCTGGTCAATGGCAGCCATATTAGCCTGCCTCACGCTGGCAATACCTATTCATTTACCGAAATAGCGCATGCCCCGGGCAAATTCAATACCATTAGCCTGGACTTAAGCAACACCACCGACAGCACAACCGATTATGCCACGGGCAGCATCACGCTTGGGAATGTTGAAAAAGCCTCGATCAACCTGTCCTACAGCAACGCTGCGCCCAACGTCGGATACGATACGCTCTCTTTAAAAGCGCCGTCTTTAGCCGTACTCACTTTGTCGGGCAACCGGGGTGTGAATTTGATCGATACCGATAGCAGTTTGAATTATGTCGATGCACGAGGCGTGACTGCAGGGGGCCTCTCCTTCACTGGCGGCACCGGCTTGGTCTACGTGTTTGGCAGCACACAATCAAGCGCCACCAACAATGTCGATTTATCATCCGGCACGCAAACCATTGAATATGTTGGCGGTGACGGATCGGATCTGGTGACCGTTAACGGTAACGCTAATCTCATCACGGTTGGCAAAGGTAATGACAGCGTTACCGTTGTCCGTCCCAGCGAGACACTCACAACCATTAACACGATTCTCGACCCCCATGCCGGACTGACCGTTGCATTCACTAATCTGGGCACGGAATCCTTTTCCCCGACCAAAGTAACATTGAGTAGCAGCACAGCAACCCTGCAAGAATATGCCGATGAAGCAGTCCTTCAGGCGCGTGGCAGCAGCACTGATGGCGCATTTGCCTGGTTCCAATTCTCAGGGTCTACCTATTTGATCGAGAGCCGACATTCCGGCAGCAATACATTTATATCCGGGATTGATGGTGCCGTGCGACTGGTCGGACTGTTCGATTTAAGCCATGCCACCTTCTTTGGCGAAAACTTCATTACGTTGGTCTGACAACGCCTACCATCTCAATAGCACAGGTTCCACCCACCCCACCCCGTCGTTAAACACGGCGGGGTGGGAAACCTGTTAGCCACCCTGATATCACTCCGGTGATCAAAAAATCACACAAATAATGATCAAACAGCTTGACAGCATTTGGAATCGATTCCATAATTAAGCCCGCCCCACATCAGTGACAAAATGCATTCAAACCACGGTTGCAGACTGACTATTTTGATCATGATTGGCGTCACATAAAAATATAACCGGAGACTATTATGCAGACCAAAAACATAACCACACCCTCACCATTCGCGGGCAAGCTGGCTCGCACCGCAGGCACGCCCTTGAGCTGGCTTCTTGGCGGGCTTGCCCTGCTTGGCATCATGGCCAGTGCCAGCGCGGTAGAACCCTTGTCGGTCAGCGGCAACCGGGTTTTGGCGGGTGGCCAAGCAGCCAGCTTTGCTGGCAATAGCCTGTTCTGGAGCAATACTGGCTGGGGCGGCGAAAAGTTTTACAATGCTGGCACCATTGGCTGGCTCAAAGCCGACTGGAAATCGAACATCGTGCGCGCCGCCATGGGGGTGGATGAAACCGGCGGCTATCTGGCGGACCCGGCAGGTAACAAAGCCCGGGTCAAAGCGGTGGTAGATGCCGCAATTGCCAACGATATGTATGTGATTATCGACTGGCACACCCACCATGCGGAAAACTACCGCGATCAAGCCATTGCTTTTTTTCAGGAAATGGCGCGCACCTATGGCAATAATCCGCATGTGATCTATGAAATTTACAATGAGCCGCTGCAAATTTCGTGGAGTGGCACCATCAAACCGTATGCGGAAGCGGTGGCGGGCGCGATTCGCGCCATTGATCCCGACAACCTGATCATCGTTGGCACGCCAAGCTGGTCGCAAAATGTGGATGAAGCCTCACGCGACCCCATCACCCGTTATAAAAACATCGCCTACACGCTGCATTTTTATGCTGGCACCCACAAACAATCGCTACGCGACAAGGCGCAAACCGCGCTCAATAATAACGCCGCTTTGTTTGTTACGGAATGGGGTTCGGTCGATGCCTCCGGTGATGGTGCCGTCAATGCGGCTGAGACTTGGGCCTGGGTGGATTTCATGAAAAAAAATGGCATCAGCAATGCCAACTGGGCGCTTAATGACAAGAGCGAAGGCGCGTCTGCCTTGCACCCCGGTGCCAGCGGCAATGGCCATTGGGGCAGTGCAGAATTAACTGCCTCCGGCGCGCTGGCGCGTGACATTGCGCGCGGCTGGGGCGGCAGCACACCGCCGCCACCTTGCAGTACGGTCAGCTTGCCGGGCATGGTTGAGGCGGAAGCGTATTGCCAAATGTCTGGCGTGCAACTTGAAAATACGTCGGATGCGGGTGGAGGTCGAAATGTTGCTTATATCGACAGCGGTGACTGGCTTAACTATAGCGTCAATGTCCCGGCAGCAGGCACGTATAAGGTGTCGTACCGGGTTGCCAGCAATACCGGCGGTGGTTTAATTCAACTGGAACAAGGCGGCGGCGGCACCGTCTTTG
>CAMBDR010000455.1 GCA_945864765.1 Janthinobacterium lividum
TTGCGTTCGATGCGGCCGATCAAGTCGATCAGATATTGAAACGCAGCCGGGAAATTTTTCAGGACATAATCCACCACGCCGCTTTTGAGTATCATCTCGCGCAAGGCGTCGGAATATTCCGCCGTCAGGGCGATGATTGGTTTGCCGAACGGTTTGATGGCGTTGATGATTTCAAGATGCATGCCATCGGGCAAATTCAGGTCGGCAATCACCACCGTTATGCCATTCTCGGGCTGGTTGAGAATTTGTCTGGCCGCCGCCAGGGTATGCGCCAACTGCACGGTACAGGACAAATCATGCATCAGATTGGCGGCAATCAGCTTGGCGGTTGAAACGTGGTCTTCGACCAACAAAATACCGATCCGGGGTGTTGTCGCAGGCGCGCCGCCTTGAATATTACCTTGAATATCGCCTTGTTTTTTCATCGTGCCAACCTTTTATTTCAACATGAAAAGCCAAAATGAATCACGCTTTGGGCTGATATAGTGACAAGCCCAGTCGCGTAGTATATACCCGGTGCGCTGGTGGGGATGATTTTTGGGTGAATAATTGAAGGTGGCTTGTGGTGGCAGTGGGGGGGGAGGGCTTACGTTGCAACGGCGCAGCGGTGCTGTTTGGTGGATGTCCCATGTTGCCCGTGAGTGATATAGTTAATTTTTAGAAAGTCAAGCCTGTCTTTGCACAAATGTCGTAAAAGTCGCGCGTACAATGGCATCGCACTGTGTCCGTCGATTCGTTTTTATTCAACCGCGCAAAAGAAGGTGTGAACGCCGTCATGACCTCATCTCAATTTAAAAAATTTGGCTTGCTCACCAGCCTGTATATCGCCCAGGGCTTGCCCTATGGCTTTTTCACGCAAGCTTTGCCTTCGCTGATGCGCGAGCAAGGGATTAGTCTGGAAACCATCGGTCTGGCCAGTCTGTTGGCCATGCCGTGGGCCTTGAAATGGTTGTATGCGCCGCTGGTGGATAAGCAACGCCAACATCGACGCTGGATCATTACCACCAATCTGGTGTCGATTCTCACTTGCCTGGTGCTCGCCAGTTTTAGCCTGACGCAATTGGTGCATGAAAAATTATGGCTGTTGTATTTTGGCTTTTTTATGTTGAACTTGACTGCCGCCACGCAAGACATTGCCACCGACGCCATCGCCGTGTTGCAACTGAGCGAATCCGAGCGCGGCATCGGCAATGGCATACAAGTAGCAGGCTACCGGGTAGGGATGATTTTAAGCGGCGGTGCTTTGCTGGCCTGGTTTAGTGTGTTGGGCTGGCAAAGTTCGATATTGATTTTGGCACTGCTACTTTTTCTGGCCACCTTGCCCATCGTGTTTATCAAACCCGAACTACCTGCGCCGCAACCTGCACCGAATGAACAGTTTGCCGGCAAACAGGCGTTTTGGCTGATTTTGAATCGGCATAACTGGATTTGGATTGCGGCGCTTTGTCTGTACAAACTGGGTGACGCGTTGGCCGTGCCGATGCTGCGCCCAATGTTGGTAGACCAGGGCCGTAAGCTCGAAGAATTGGCCTGGTTGATTGGCACCGTGGGTTTCGCGACCGGTTTGCTCGGCTCGCTGGTGGGCGGCTTAATCATTAATCGACTCGGCCATCGTTTATCCTTGCGCCTGTTTTTGGTGTTGAATGCGCTGTCCTTATTGACTTACGCCTGGATCGCGCTGCGCCCCGCTTCGCAGCTGATGTTGCAAGTGGCCTGCGGGCTTGAACACTTCACCGGCGGCATGGCCACCGTGGCGCTGTTTACCGACATGATGTACCACTGCCGCGCCCGCCATGAAGCCACCGATTACACCTTGCAAGCCTGTCTGGTGGTTTTGATCAATATCATCGGCGCGTCCTTGTCCGGCTTTTTGGCGCATACCCTGGGCTATGTCGGCTTGTTTTTACTGTGCGCCGCCATCTCGTTTGCGGTCTTGCCGGTGCTGATGGCGTACCAGTCCAAGCGTCATTTACTGGGAGCGGGGCAGTCATAATTTGTGCTTGCGTGGTTTGTTCGAGGCGATTCGATCAGCGCTATTTTATGGTATTTAAATATTCTTGTTTGTACTGCTCGCGCCATTTTTTCAGCTCACCCGTTTTGACTCTTGCACTGATCGCCGCATCAATAATTGGCACAACGTCTTTGTGCCGGGGATGGAAATACATATACAAGGGCAGGGAATTAATGATCCCTGCCGGCGCTATGGTATCGAGCTTTTGCTTTTTGATAGCAAGCAAGCCGGCAAACTCACTGGTTATGGCAACGTCTGCCCGGCCCGTAGCAATGAACTGCATTATTTGCGCCAAGTCTGTCATCTCATGAACCGATGGGTGGCCCGGTAGCTTGTTAATAATATCGCGGCTGGTCTGAACGCCACGAACAATAACAATCTTATACTTTTTAAGCTCATCAATCGACTTGATTGAAATCTTTCTTGACGCCAGCGCAAAGGTGGCGATTTCCGCACTGGCGTAGGGGGTAGGTACCCTGAGCATGGTCGGGTTATGCTCACCGTAAGAAGCGATACGGCCAAGGTCACCGTCCTTCCTGCCCTCGTTTGCTTCTACCCTTGCGCGCTCTGCCGGCATGGGTTCCACTTCCAGCGTGAGTTTGGCGTCTTTGAAAATAGTACTCATCATCTTGGCTGCAATCTCTTGATCTGCCAAACCAGCAATACTGGCAAAACGGTAAACAGACTGTGCGCTTGCTTGAGAAAGCATAAAAAACATAAAGGGGATAAGCCAAAGGCATAATTTTTTCACGATATTTCCTTTTAATTTGCTTGTGGTTAAACTTTGAGAATCAGTTTTTGCGTATTGAATCGTTTCATTGACAGTGTTGGATTGTTAGTGCCGGGCAGCCGTGGTTTTAACAAAGTAAAGTGGTATTTATGCGACCTTAAACACGCTCACCGCATCCGACAGACTGCCAGTTTGGTTGCGCATCGATTCGGTGGCGGCGGTTGCCTCCTCAACCAGAGCGGTATTTTCCTGGGTCATGCGATCCATGGTAATCATGGCTTGGTTGACTTGCGAGATGTCTTTCGATTGGGCGTCGCTGGCGACCACGACTTTGGCAATAATCGCGGCCACGCCATTGATGCTGACCACAATTTCATCCATGGTTTTGCCCGCGTTTGACACCAGTTGATTGCCTGCCTGAACGGTTTCCACCGAATTGGTGATCAATGCCTTGATTTCTTTGGCGGCCGAGGCCGAGCGTTGCGCCAAATTGCGTACCTCGGAGGCCACCACCGCAAAGCCACGACCTTCTTCGCCGGCACGGGCCGCTTCCACGGCGGCATTTAACGCCAAAATATTGGTTTGAAACGCAATGGCATCGATCACGCTGATAATATCGACGATTTTTTTGGAGGAATCGTTAATCGCATCCATGGTATGCACCACTTTCGATACCACCGCTCCGCCTTTTACGGCCACCGTTGCCGCGCTTTCGGCCAAGCCATTGGCCTCGCGTGCGTTTTGCGCATTGCGCGCGACCGTTTGGGTCAAGGTTTCCATCGAGTGGCGGGTTTGCTCCAGCGAATGGGCTTGCGATTCGGTACGCTCGGCCAGGTCGAAGGTGCCGCTGGCCAGTTCATTGGAGGCATTGGCCAGGGTGACCGCACCCACTTGAACCGAATCAATAATCGCTTGCAAGCGGGCGATAAAGGTATTAAAGCCTTCGGTCACATCGTCGAACTCACTGCCAGCACCAATGGGCAAGCGTTTGGTGAGGTCGGCTTCACCTGTGGCAATATTGTGAATCGCCAGACCCAGGCGCGCCAGCGGTCGCAAGACGATGCGCGCCAGGCCTTGCCACATGGCAAACAGGAGTATGGCCGCCTGTGCCACAATCTGTAGTGCCAGCAACCATAAATCTCGCTGTAATGCGGCGTTGAGTTCGTCGCGTGAAACATACACCGTGGCTTTGCCAAACACCTTACGGTGATTATTTTCTTGTTGCGCCAATTCAACCGAGGAGGCCGGCCCGGAACCTTCAACCTGCGTCACGCGTTGTAAGCCGACGTCTGCTTTGCGCGCGACACCGCCCACCACTTTTTGGCCGTTCAACACCAAAATAGCCCGAATGAAGCTGGCCGACATTTCCGCCTGGACGATTTGTTGAATTTGCATGTCGTCAAAGTTCCAAATCGCATTCGGCAGACTGATGGCCAAGCGTTGCAATGCCCCTTGTACCTGACGTTCCATCGCAGTCTCGCGTTCGGCTTTGATTTTGTAATAATTAAATAACCCGACACCCAGAAACAGCGTGGTGACGATTGCAAGGAAAACCCCGTTTAAACGAAATGTAATGCTATTGGTATTCATGTGAATGGCCCATTCTAAAGTTTTTGTTAAACTATTTTTGATCTCATTTAACGATGTCCGGTGAAAATTGCCAATAATATAAAAAATTAATTTAATGGTAAAGTTAGATAAAATTTGAATTTTTATGATTGTATAAGAGGCAAACAAAAAATTTCACTAATCATTTAAACTCAATGTAATGCCAAAAACTCATGATGATTTGATCCTGTGTTTGGCTAGTCCACCGGCTAGTCAAGTATCTCGTCAGGAAATACGATTTTATTCTTGAATATTAACAGAGCTGAATAAAGAAAAATGAATTGGTGGCATATTTTATGCGAACTTTTTATTTTCAATGATTTGATAAATAAATTAATTTTATATTAATTTTTATTTAATTTGATGATAA
>CAMBDR010000456.1 GCA_945864765.1 Janthinobacterium lividum
ATTGAGAAGCTCGCGGCGGCCAGCCGTGCAAGTCCCAGTCTTGATTTTTTCATGTGCAGCTCTCCTAAGTGTTGCGTTGCAATCATTTTTAAATTTGGTACCTGAATCGTCATTCCCGCCTTCGAGGCTGTCGCAAAAGGCCAGCACCCTTAGCGTGCACGATTCCCCTCCCCAGGAGGGGTGCCCGCAAGGGCGGGGTGGTTGCCTTGCGCCCCTGCTGCACAGCTAGTCGTTGCTCATACAAACCACCCCGTCCAGCTTCGCTGGCCACCCCTCCAGGGGAGGGGAATTGCGCATGCTACGGGTGGTTGCCTTTTGCGACTCGACTTTGTATGTTTTTTTTCATAAAATCGTCTTATGTAAAAATATTTTCAAATGTTCTTGAAAATATTTTCAAATGCAGGTAAAGTGATGTTCATCAAGACTTCAGGTCTTTCCAACCAACTCATTTTTGCGAAAAGCGTTATGGCTAAAACGAATCCTGACCCAAATCCGGTAAGTGCCATGGTGGTGGATATTGCCAGCCCGGAGCAAGCCTTTGCCCGTTCCCAACTGGGGCAAAGCTTATTGCAGGTATTAAGCACCGGCTCTGCTTCCTACCAGGCCATCGCCAATTATTTATTGCGCCATCAAGTGCGGGTCACCGCTTTGGGGATTGAAGATTTGGCCGAGTCTTGCCAGGTTTCCACCGCCACCATCAGCCGCTTTGCGCGTGATTTGGGCTTCACCAATTATTCCGCCATGCGCAATGAAGTGGCGGAAACCTTGCAAACCGTGTTTCAACCCGTGGAAAAGTTGCGCAATACCATTGAGCAACGCAGCCAGGCCACATCGCCGGCGCAAGCCAGTTTTGAATACACCCGTGCCAATATCGAAGCGGCACGGCAAGAATTAAACAATGATTTGCTCAACCAGGTGGTAGCGCGCATCGTCAAGGCGCGCACCGTGTATGTGATGGGTTTTGGCTTGAGCGCGCATTTGGCGGGTATGCTGGCGCTGCACCTGCAACCGTTTTGCAACCATGTGGTGGAAGTGGTGGCGTATGGCGGCACCGAAGTGGCGGCCGGGCATTTGGCGCAAGTGGGGGATAAAGATTTGTTGGTCTTGATTTCCTTCCCGCGCTACGCGCATGACGCCATTAAGCTCGGCCATTTTGCGCGCGACCACCAAACCTGCATCGTCTCCATTACCGATTCTGCCGCGTCGCCCTTGGCTGGTTTGAGTGACTTTTTACTGCTCGCCCCCAGTACCCACCCGGTTTTACCGAGCAGCGCCAGCGCCGCCATTACCGTGATCGAAGCCTTGGTCAGCAGTTTAATGGTGTCCAATAAAAAGAATGTCGAGAAAGCGATCAAGCTTACCGAAGCCTTGTCGGCCTATTTGCTCGATGCCGATGTGTTACCCAAACATCGGGAGGGCGGCCATGTTAAACCGAAGAAAAAGTGAGTAGTCACTAACCCCCCACCAAGTAAATTGCGTTTCTTTGCGCTCGTTGAGCGTAACGGCGGCGCTCATTCAAAAATAGAGCAAAACCAGATAATCGATGATTAGTTCATATAAGGAGGAAGTAGCAATGTCAGGCCAACCCCAACAACCCCAGCAATCCCGGCAAACCCACAGACAATTTACCCTGCACCCTTTGGCGCTATCGGTAGCGCACGCACTGGCCAGCATGGCGGTCTTGAGCGTACCCGCCTGGGCGCAAACCACACCCGCCCCGGATGAATCAGTGAAAATTCAAAAAGTGGAGATTACCGGTTCATCGATCAAGCGTTTGGCCAGTGAAACCGCCTTGCCGATTCAAACCATACGGCGCGAAGATATCGAAAAAGCCGGTGCCACTACCGCAGCGGAATTGCTCAGCAAAATTTCCGCCAGCGCCGCCGCCTTAACCGATGGGGCCAGTTTTAGCGATAACGGTGGCACCCAGCGCGGTTTTAATGGTGCCAATTTGCGTGGTATTGGTGTTTCATCTACCCTGATTTTGTTGAACGGTCGGCGTCTGGCTAACTTTGCTTCGCCCGGCAGCGCTTCCGGCGTGGATTTGAATTCGATTCCCTCGGCTGCGATTGCCCGGGTGGAAGTGTTAAAAGACGGCGCGTCCGCCATTTATGGTGCCGATGCCATCGGCGGCGTAATCAACTTCATTACCCGGCCAGACTACCAAGGCGGTGAAGCCTCGGTATATTATGGCGACACTCAGCACGGCGGTGCGGATAAGAAAATCGTCACGTTGGCTGGCGGCTTTGGCAAGCTGGGCGCAGATGGCTATAACCTGATGGGTGTGGCCAATTTCCAAAATGTCGGCGGCATGCGCTCGACCCAGCGTGACTGGATCGGCTCGGCTTTTCAGCCCGATATTAATCTCGATGTCGGCAGTTCCAACACCTTTCCCGCCAATGTGCGCCGCACTACCGCCAGCGGCGGGGCGACAGGCACGCGCCTGAACCCGAGCGCGCCCACCTGTAACCCGCCCGCCACCATTTTCTCGCCCGACAGCTTTGTCGGCAACAAAGCTTGTTTTTACGATTATTTGCACGATACCGAAATCTACCCTGAATCGAAACGCGCATCGTTTTTGGCACGCGGCCAGTTTGCCATCAACCCGGATCACACTTTGTCGGCCGAAGTGCTGTATAGCGACACCAAAACCACCTATCGCATCAGCCCGCTGACGGTGACGAATTTAAATTACCCGGTAACGGGCGCGTTTTACCCGAATGAATTAATTACCACCAATAAAACCCCGTTGCGCGTCGGTTTGCGCTTGTCCGAAGCGGGGCCGCGTACCAATGAAGTGGATGCTGTGGCCGAGCGCATCGTGCTTGGGGCCAAAGGCAATTTCTCCGGCTGGGATTACGATACCGCCTTCAACCACAGCACCAGCCGGGTCGATGATAAATATATCGATGGCTACGTGCGCACCTCAGCCTTTAACGCCGCATTTTTGACCGGTAAAATTAATCCGTTTGGGCCTTCCGGCAGTGAAGGGGCGGCGTTGCTGGCGGCGGCAAAAATCAGCGATGCGGCGCGTCAATCCAGCGCTACCACCGATGCGTTTGATTTTAAACTCTCGCGGGAAGTGTTTGAATTGGGCGGCGGCAAGGCAGGTTTGGCGCTGGGTGTCGAGTTTCGTCGTGAAAAACTGCAATTTACCCCATCGGCTTTGTTAGCGGCGGGCGAAATTCGGGGCGACGGCACTGCCGTGGCGTATGGCGGCAGCCGTACCGTGAAAGCAGGCTATGCCGAATTGAGTTTGCCTTTTACCAAAACGCTGGAAGCACAATTGGCCTTGCGCTACGATAGCTATAACGATGTCGGCAGCACCACCAACCCCAAGGTGGGCGTGCGCTGGAATCCCGCCAAGGAAGTGGTGTTGCGCGGTTCGTATAGCAGCGGCTTCCGCGCGCCCACGCTCGCCGATTTGCGCGAACCCGCGCGTACCGGCCAAACCAGCGGTATTTACAATGACCCCCTGGGTTGTATTAAAGTGGGCAATATCGATAACACCAAAAACCCGGATTATTGCGGCATCCAGCCTGATTTAATCAAAGGCGGCACGGCCAACCTGAAGCCGGAAACCTCGGATCAAGTCTCCTTTGGTATCGTGATTGAACCCACCAAAGCATGGAATGCCTCGCTTGATTACTGGGCCATCAAAAAGTCGGATACCTTGCTCTCGAACGAAGGCGCGTATTTTAGTGACCCCGTGGCCAACCCCGGCTATGCGGTGCGCGATGCGGCTGACCCGGCTTTGCCTGGTATTCCCGGTCGCATTACCGCAGTGGATGGGCGGGTGAAAAACATTGGTTCGCTCAAAACCTCGGGTGTTGATTTGAGCATTAACTGGCGCTTGCCGCAAACCGATTTGGGTAAGTTTAGCGTCGGCTTGAATGGCACTTATGTGATCGACTACAAAACCAAAAACAGTGCCAACAGCCCGGAAGTTAGCGGCGTCGGGCGTTTTGTCGATACCCAGGTGGTGCAACGCTGGCGGCATACCCTGACTTTGGATTATGATCGCGGCCCACTCGGTTTAAGCCTGCAGCAAACTTTTTACCAGGGCTATCAGGATCAAACCCCCTTGCAGGATGGCAGTATTCGTAACGTGAGTTCTTATGCGCTGTGGGATTTGAGCGGCAGCTATAAGTTTTCCAATAGCTTGCGCTTGCGTGCCGGGATCAAGAATTTGTTTGACACCAACCCGCCGCGCTCGAATCAAGTGTATAGCTTTTTGGCGGGTTACGACCCAAGCTATACCGATCCGCGCGGACGTTTCTTCTATATGTCTTTGAATTATGCGTTTAAATAAGCTGTTTATGGTTTAGTTGCCGTCGAAGTGTTGTGAAGTGGTCTTTAGGGTGGCGCAAATACTGGCAAGGTATTGGAGCCACTCATTTTTTTTAAGGGGAGTCAAGCAATGAGACAAATTTTTAGCGCGATTTTTCGGCTTACTGTGATCATTACCTTGTTGGGGCCGCATGCCAGCGGTGCGGCCGAGGCTGTCGTGACTGAGGCTGTGGCAAAGGATGCTATCAAGGGTAGCCTGGTCATCATCGGCGGCGCTTTGCGCCCGGATAATGCTCAGGTATGGGAAAAAATAGTCAATTTGGCGGGAGGCAAGGGCGCAAAAATTGCGGTCTTCCCCTCGGCTTCAGCCAACCCCCAGCGCTCGGGCCAAACTTTGGTGGATATTCTCAACCGTCATGGCGC
>CAMBDR010000457.1 GCA_945864765.1 Janthinobacterium lividum
AATGAGTTGAAAATGAGTTGATAATGTGCCAGCCAACCTCACCCTCACCACACATTGATACAATCTCCCTCATTTGTATCGGCATGTATCAAGGACTGGTTTCAGGTAAGGGATTGTAAAACCTGGGCCGGATTTGCGAAAGAGTCTATATAGTGCTACCTTAAGCCTCTCCATTTGAATTGAGCCAATGGACTTAACCCGCATTATTCTAAGATGAAGATGCGGGCTTTTTTTTGTACAATACGTATTTACCCACCTTGGCTGACACGACGATGAAACTCGTATCCCTGCTTACCGCAATGACCGCCTTGTGTGCGAGTCAAACCCTCATCGTGGCACCACTGGTTTATGCAGCCGACCCAGCACCCCCAACGGACTCGGGCAACACGGTCCCGCAAAAAGTCACCGTTACCGGTGGCCGCTTGAGCGACACCGAAGAGCGCCGCCAGTCATCGGCAGGGAAATTGGTATTTGGCCGCGAAGAACTCGACCGCAACGGCGACTCTACCCTGGGCGAAGTCTTAAAACGCTTGCCCGGCATTACCCTGGGTGGCCCGGCCGGGCGCGGTGGCGATATTCGCATGCGCGGCCTGGGCAATGGCTACACCCAAATCCTGCTCAATGGCGAACGCGCCCCGCGCGGCTTTTCGATTGAATCGCTTTCGCCCGATCAGGTGGAACGGGTTGAAATTATTCGCGGCCCGGTGGCAGAATATTCGACCCGCGCCATCGCTGGCACCGTCAACATCGTACTGCGTGAAGGCTACCAGCAAAACGACACCCAAATCCGCCTGGCCGATGGCTTTGAACACGGGCGCAATACGCCGCAAATTTCCATCACTTACCCCGGCAAAAGCGGCGCACTGACTTATTCACTATCCGGCTCGCTATCCGAATCGCGCCAGGCCAATCACAGCCTGGTCGAAAACTTAAGCTTCACACCCGATCTGGCGCAAATTCAGGATGTTGCCACCGATAGCCAAAACCATCATCGTGGAATTCATTTCACGCCGCGTTTTTCCTGGCGTTTTGACAATGGCGACACCCTGGTCTTGCAACCGCTGCTTGTGCATAACACCAACGACAGCTTTGGCCACAGCCAAATCACCCAACCATAGGCGGCAGCATGAATTGGAGCGCCGGCTATGCCACCCGCACCAGCGCCAACGAGCGCAGCGCCAGAGAAGCCAAACGCCAACTCGATCTGTATGGCTTGTGGCGCTATTCGCCGCTGACACAAATCCGCTTTTCAGCCAACAACCTGTTGCATCGGGATAGCGAATCGGAAAGCCTGGTCATCACTGGCAACGGCGCGCAAAGTGCGCAAACCGACAACCGCACTTATACCACCTTCCGGATTCAACTGGAATTTAAAATCTAATTGCCTTGCACACACCATGAGCACATGGTGCGCATGGTGCACATCATGCAAAAATACCACGCCATCCAATTCAGCCCTGGCTTGCAACTTCCCACTCACTGTAATAAGATGGCAAAACTTGTTCAGAAATCCCATTCCGAATCTGACTTGTCCCCCTATCAAAAAGGAACCGCCATGCCTAACGACGCAGAAGTGATCTATGAAGTAGTCATCAACCACGAAGAACAATATTCCATCTGGCCTGCCAGCAAAGCACTGCCACTCGGTTGGAGCACCGCTGGCAAACAAGGCCCGAAAGCCGATTGCCTCGCTTATATCAATGAAGTATGGACCGATATGCGTCCGCTGTCGCTCAGAAAAGCCATGGAAGCGGCGGCCGCCACCTGATCCAGCTTCAACTCAATCACGCTGGCAAATTGATCGTAAAGCAACTACCAAGGCCGAGGGTCGAGATCAAACACTCGGATAGACGCACACGCTTTTTGTTGGCTTCATCAATCTTCGGATGGTTTTGCACTCAATGGCAGTGTCACGCCCAGCCGCTCCAGCTCGGCATAGGCCAGTTTCAGCTCTTGCTCGCGCAAGGCGATGGTGGCAGCCGATTCTTCCACCTTATCTTTCAAGCTACGGACATAGGCATCAAACTGACGCTTCATTTCGTAAGCCTCGATGGCACGCTGTACGGTGAGCTCAAAATCGTGCCGATCAAATGGTTTGATGACGAACTTATAGATGCGCGCCCGGTTAACTGAATCAACGATGGCATCGATATCGATATAACCAGTGACGATGATGCGCATGGTATCGGGCAAAAGCGTGCATAATTGCTCACACAATTGGACGCCCGTCAGGCGCGGCATGCGTTGGTCGCTGACAACAAGGGTTAATTGTTCGGGGTTGGGCATGCTGCGCACCAAATCCAGTGCTTCTTGCCCATCGATTGCTTGCAAAATATTATACCTGCTGCCTAAAATGGAGCGTAGCACATTGAGGTTATCAGGTTCATCATCCACCAGAAGTACTGTGTACTGTGGGTGGGATACCGTCGCATTTAATTCGCCGGGTTTTACTTTTTTGAAAATCGACATGATCGCTCCTACGTTGCCGCAAAAAAAAGAATCCAATGAACTGATCCCAAGGTTTTATCAGTGTACCCCAAAAATGCGGCCAGTTTTGGTATGTGGGCGACACAAAAAGATTCTCGTCTCACTTTACCAACCTGCGTACCAACCCGGACACACCAACGCGGCCAGCCGGAACAGGGTGAGAACGGCTATAATATCGCGCATGACAACGCCAAACCAGCCATCCGCCCCCCGCCCGATCCAGCCCTTACCGGATCATTTAATCTCACAAATCGCCGCTGGCGAGGTGGTTGAACGCCCTTCTGCCGTGGTCAAAGAGCTATTGGAAAACGCGCTCGATGCCGGGGCCAGCCAAATTACGGTACGGCTGGATGAAGGCGGCGTGAAACGCATTGCGATTACCGACAATGGGCGTGGCATTGAAGAAAGTCAGTTGCCTTTGGCCCTGGCGCGCCATGCCACGTCCAAAATTGCCAGTCTGGCCGATCTGGAATCGGTCGGCACGCTGGGCTTTCGGGGTGAAGCGCTGGCGTCGATTGCCTCGGTGGCGCAACTCTCGCTGACCTCGCGCACGGCGCACGCTGCGCACGCGTGGGAAATTCGCCATGGCAGGGTAGCGCCGGCATCGGGGGCCTGTGGCACTACGGTGGATGTGCAGGATTTATATTACAACACGCCGGCGCGGCGAAAATTTTTAAAGACCGAGCAAACCGAATTCAGCCATTGTGCCGAAGTGGTACGGCGCATTGCCTTATCGCGCCCGGATGTGGCTTTTTCGCTCAGCCACAATGGCAAAACCGTGGATCACTGGATGGTGGGCGAATTTGCCAAGCGTAGCGCGCAAATTTTGGGCAGCAGTTTTGCCGATGCGCGCCTGGCCATTAATGAATATAGCGGCCCCTTGCGCCTGCATGGTTTTGTGGGTTTGCCGACGGCGGCCAAAGGGCGCGCTGATGCGCAGTTTTTCTATATCAATGGCCGCTATGTGCGCGACAAAGTGCTGACCCACGCGGTGCGCGCGGCCTATGAAGATGTGTTGCATGGCGACCGCTACCCGGCTTATGTATTGGCGCTGGATCTGGACCCGGCGCTGGTGGATGTGAATGTGCATCCGGCCAAGATTGAAGTGCGTTTTCGTGATAGCCGCTCGGTGCATCAAATGGTGTTTCATGCGGTGCAGCGCACCTTGGCGCAAACTTCGGCTGCGGGTGCTGCCAACCATGCCCACCCGGCGGGTGCGGCTGGTGGAGTTGGTGCGGCAGACAGCAGCGCTGGCTTCAATAACGGTCATATCGGCAACCCCCTCACCAGCCATGGCAACGATGCAGCCACTGCGTATGCGGCGGCGGCAGCAGCCACCTATGCAGCCAATAGCGCCAATGCCGCCCCGGCCCCGAATACCGCAAACACCCATTTCTGGCGGCCACAGCAAAGCACGCTCAGCAATTTATTCGTCGAACAAACCCGCAGCCCCTACAGCGTGCCACCGCCTGCCGCCGCCAATTCCGGCAGCGGCAACGGCAGCGACACGCTCAGCCCCGCCAGCACCGACCAATTCCCGCTCGGCTTTGCCCTGGCGCAATTACACGGCATCTATATTTTGGCGCAAAACAAGTCCGGACTGATCGTGGTGGATATGCATGCCGCGCATGAGCGGATTTTGTATGAGCAAATCAAAACCGCGCTCGACCAGCAAGCCAACGGCCACGCCTTGCAGGTGCAAAATCTGTTAATCCCGATCACGTTTCATGCCGACGGGGCCGAAGTCGATTGCGCGGCAGAAAATGCCACGCTCTTGCAAGCGCTGGGCTTTGAAGTGGCGGTACTCTCGCCCACCACGCTGGCGGTGCGCGCCATTCCCACGTTATTACGCAGTGCCGACCCGCAAACCCTGGTGCGCGATGTGTTGCGCGACATTCGCGAATTCGGTGCCTCGCGCATTCTGATCGAGAGGCGCAATGAATTGCTCGGCACGCTGGCCTGCCACACGGCGGTGCGCGCCAACCGCATCTTAAGCGTGCCAGAAATGAATGCCTTGCTGCGCCAGATGGAACAAACCGAACGCTCCGACCAATGCAACCATGGCCGCCCGACCTGGGTGCAAATGGCGCTGGGCGATTTGGATAAACTGTTTTTGCGGGGGCAATAATTGAGCCAGCCAAAACCTGACTCCGCCAGCCACCACCAGCACAGCCAGCACCACCAGCGCCAGCTGCCTGGGGTAATCGCCATCATGGGGCC
>CAMBDR010000458.1 GCA_945864765.1 Janthinobacterium lividum
CCCGGCGTGTGCCAGCCAGTGCCCGCACATGCGTATGGTCGGGATTTCGACGATGGTTTCCGGGCTAAGACTGGCGCTCACCGTGACACGCCGCCGGGGCTTAATCCTTGGTCGCCGGGCCGATTTTGGCAACACGGGCGCAACTTGCGCTTGCCTGCTGCGCAGGGCTTCAAGAAAACTTGCTACCAAGGGTGGGAGGGGCGCGCTAGCGCTTGGGTCGGCAGTGGTGTTGCCAGTATTGTCAGTGTTGGCGGTGCTGCTGCCGGGATTTGCAGGGACGTGCGTAATACGTGTATGATTCGGCTTAGCCATGATCATTCCTTCTGTGATAAGGTTGTTTGTGGTTAGCGGCTTGTGGGTGCTCGATACACCCGCAAGCCGCGCTTTTTTGTCTTGCGACGGGCTTATTATATCGTATGTCCTGAGAACTGGGACGGGAAAATTGAAGAAATTGTAGAAATTCCAGTACACCATGATGATGCCGCCCGTTCCTGCCCCATGCCTTGTTCCCAATCCCGGTAATGCTTGAAGTTGGCCCGCTTATGCCTGATCGGCTATTTTGCGTGCTTCGTCCGAAATGGTAACCCGCTCTGCGTTTTTATTGGCCACGCTGTGTGATCCGGCTTTTTGTTGGTTGCGCTCAATTTCAGCCAGCAATTGCAATAACAGCGATGACGGCTTGTCGGCTTTTTTGGCAGGGCTGGCCGATTCTTCTGCGGCTGCCGCACGCGCCTGGGCCAATAAACCACTCACACTTTCTTTGGTGCCTTTGTAGCGCACGCCGTTTTGCTCTTCGGGCGACAATTGACTGACGTATTTGATATAGGCCTGGGCATATTTGGCAATGCCCGCGCTGCTGGCATCATTACTCAGGTGGCCAAATGCGGCGTACTCGCGCGCGCTGAGTTTTTTTGATGCGTCAAGGATTTGCTCGTTGCTGTACTTGCCATAACGCTTGTTGCGGGTATCGGCACTGTCGGCAATTTCGGACAGGTTTTCCGGGTAGGCGGGCTTGATGGCAGTGTTGCCAGTGGCTTGAATGGGATTGATGCTGTTGACCATGGTGCTCTTCTCCTGAAAAAACGCACACCGCGAGGTGCGCGCCCGGTTTGACTCTGGCGGATCTCAAATGTGACCGAGAACGCGCAATTGGCAGGGTTGGTTGAAGCCGCCATAATCAAACGCGCAAATTTTTTGCGTGCAAGATGATTAACGTCCAAATTAGACATTTCTATAATGCTGTTCAGGTTGCAATACAAAAAAGTGCCTTATCGCGTGGGGTGAAAATGCCGCTGGGCCTGGACCAGCGCCTATATTGCCAGCAATGGCGATGGGGTGCCTTGCAGCATTTTGGCCGATTCGGATACCGTTAACATGGGCAATGTGTTTGAGGAGGATTTTTTCAAAATCTGGAATGGCCCGGCGTATCGCGAGCTGAGGCGGCGGATCAGGGATCACGATTTGCCTGAACACTGCAAATTATGAAATACTGATATTTGCTGACGCAATTTCCCATCGACTGTTATACAATCCCTGTGTGCCGCCACTTGCCGCCACTTGCCGTCGGTTCAGTCCAAACGCGGCAGGCCCCAATTGTAGGCACTGCACCACTCACAGGAAGAACAATCATGCTCAAACTCGCGCTACTCTTTGCAACGTCGCTGTTGCTACATTCCACGTTCGCTATGGCCAATGCAGTTTCTGCGCCCGCGATAACCCCAACTGCATGCGCGTCGCCCAAGCAGAAGATTGACGAAAAGGGGTTCGTGTCAATCGGCGGCATCGAGCAATGGGTCACCGTAAAGGGCGACAGTTGCGCCAATCCGATTATCCTGTTCCTCCATGGTGGCCCCGGCAATCCTCTGAGCGCATACGCCGATGCGGTTTATGGCGCGTGGGCCAAGGACTTCACGCTGGTGCAGTGGGACCAGCGAGGTGCCGGCATGACCTACGGCCGCAGCCGACCCGACCCCGATGAGAGCTTGACCATCAAGCAGTTGAGCAACGACGGCACCGAACTGGCCGCCTACCTGATGCAACGCTTTGGCAAAAAGAAGGTCATTTTATGGGGTAGCTCGTGGGGCTCGATCCTGGGTATCCACATGGTCAAGGCGCATCCCGAACTGTTCTACGCCTACGTGGGCACGGCGCAGGGGGTGAGCTACCGCGAGAATCAGTCGGCAAGCTACGCCAAGCTGCTCGATCTGGCGCGCGTAGCTGATGATAGCGCCTCGCTCGCGGTGTTGAAAGGCGTCGGCGCGCCGCCCTGGGCCGATCCGCGCAGCTTCGGCAAAGTGCGCCGTGTGGTTCGCAAGTACGAGGCCAAGGTCACCACGCCAGCGCCAGAACACTGGTGGAAGCCTGCTGCCGAATACACCACGCCCAAGGCTACGGCCGACTACGAAGCGGGCGAGGAGTTCTCGTTTTTGGCTTTCGTGGGCCTCAAAGGCGACGGCATGTTTTCGCAGGTTGATCTACCCAATCTGGGCACCGAGTTCGCCATTCCAATGTTCTTCGTTCAAGGTGCGCAGGACCTGCTGTTCACGCCCGATGTGACCCAGCGCTACTACAACAGCCTGAAGGTGCCGCAGAAGGCGCTCGTTCTGCTGAAACACGCAGGCCACGACCCCAACCAGGATGTCATCGACGCCGAGTACAAACTGCTCATGGAGCGCGTGCTCCCACTGACAAAGTCATAGCTCGGGGAACCGGATATATGCGCATCGAGGGCACTCTCGCAAGATGGAACGATGAACGCGGCTTCGGATTTATCTCACCTGGTAAAGGTGGAAATCCTGACGTGTTTGTTCACGTCTCAGCCTTTCCAAAAGGCGGGCCGCGTCCGTCTATCGGTGAATTAATCACCTTTGAGATAGAAACCGATAAGGACGGCAAGAAAAGGGCAACGAAGCTGCTGTTTCCAAATCGCGTCATTCCTCTCCCCAGCCTACAACCCGAGCCAAGCGGGCGGCGTGAAAAATGAAGAAGATCTGGCGGTGCATGCCTTTGTTAAAGTAGCCATTGACGGCCCCGGCAGAAAGTATGAATCCGTTTCAGATTTCATGCGTGTGCTTGATGCGCGTATGCCTGCTTAATCTTGCCGATGCTTAAATTAGCCGTTTCTGTTGCAGCAGAAGACGATGCCACAAGGGGGCTTATGCATTTGCGGGGCGACACCCTGCACCCATACATTCGAAATAAGCGAAACCAACAACCTGAGAGGAAAAAATATGGCACTGATCAATCCCCACATTAACTTCAACGGCAATGCCGAAGAAGCGTTCAATTTTTACAAATCAGTATTTGGCGGCGAGTTCGCAAAGATAATGCGATTCAAAGACATGGCGAGCCCTGATTTTCCAGTCGATGAAAGTGAGGCAAATAAAATAATGCACATTGCTTTGCCGATTGGCAACAACGTCTTGATGGCCAATGACGTGCCCAAAAGTATGGGCCAAACCAATGAAAACGAAAACAGAAGCAAAATTTCAATCAGTGCTGAAAGCAAAGAGGAAGCAGACAAATTGTTCAACGGCCTTTCAGCAGGTGGACAAGTTGAATATCCTATTTCCGACAGTCCCTGGGGCTCCTATTTTGGCATGTTCAGAGACAAATTCGGTATTGAATGGATGGTGGATTTTGACCCCAAATATAGCGGCAAAATTTAGGCAGATAAACGCTATTTGTTAGCCCACATGATCGAACAATCCCACCAAGACCTTCACACTGGCCTGCACTACCTGACGCTGCTGCCGCAAGCGCCAACACAGGCGGCGTCCGCAATCGTCTATCTACATGGCATTGGTGAACGCGGGCAAGATCTCGCCCTCGTCAAAAACTACGGGCTTCCCGCTCTGGTATCGCAATCCGCAGCAGTGCTGAACTGCCCACTCTTTTGTCCGCAGCTTGAGGCAGGTCTGCCGTGGGAGGCCGATCGTGTAGCATTATTCATCGCGGGCGTTAAAAAACAGTTCCAACAGGTCGCGCTCATCGGGTACAGTTGGGGTGGCTCGGGTGTGTGCGAGGTCGTCGGCCATTTCGGTTCTGTCGCGAGCCTGGCTATATGCATCGCCGGGCAAGCTTCGGCGGCGGCGTGTGTCGATCAGACTGGCGTCAGGTTCCTTGCTATCCAAGGCGAACTTGATCCATGGCCGAAAACAGCAGCGTTCGTTGATAGCGTCAATGCAAGAGGGGGCGTAGCGCACAGCCTTACTTTGGCGAACTCGGGCCACTACATTTCAGAACTTGCCATGTCACTCCCCGAGGTCACGTCACTCTTGAGCAGCGTTGGCATTCAAGTCACGCACCACCAAAATGCAGGCTAACGAATAAGGCTGGATTGTGATTGTGCAGTGGGCTATAATTTAAACCGTTTGTTTTACGCAAATAAGCACCAAGCGAGCTGGCAGGCATTAGCCAATGGGCGAACTGTATTTTGCTATTTTTTAGGGGCATTTCAGCATGGCAATCAAAACAGCCTGGTCAGTCATTCATGATGGTCAGCTTCAGGTGCCAAACGAGGCTTTAAGCGTATTACCACAAGGCATTCCTTTGTATTTTTTTATTGACTCAGAAAAAGGAACTGTCACTATCTATGCCACAGACCCCACTGATCTGCCCAATAAAGCATTGCGCGCTGAATTTGCGGAATTAGTTGCTGATGTCGATTGGCGTACTTACACAGAGCCTGTTCCTGAAGAGTTG
>CAMBDR010000459.1 GCA_945864765.1 Janthinobacterium lividum
GTATACGCCAACACCAGCGCAGCGGTAAAAGCACGCGCTGACTGGATGGTGACTTCTTCAATTGGCCTGCAAATCGTTGCCCACTTGCATGCGCAAGGCAAAAAAATTCTGTGGGCACCGGACAAGCATTTGGGCGGTTATATTCAAAAGCAAACCGGGGCCGACATGCTATTGTGGCAAGGCTCCTGCCTGGTACATGACGAATTCAAAGGCATTGAACTCGAATTATTAAAGCGTGAGCACCCGCAGGCCAAAATTTTGGTGCATCCCGAATCGCCTGCCAATGTGGTGGCCTTGGCGGATGTGGTAGGTTCCACCACGCAACTGATCAAAGCTACACAAAACCCGGCGGATCAGGAATTTATCGTCGCCACCGATAATGGCATTTTGCATAAAATGCGCTTGGCGGCACCGGGTAAGCGCTTTATTGAAGCGCCGACGGCTGGCAATAGCGCCACCTGCAAAAGTTGCGCGCATTGCCCGTGGATGGCCATGAATGGTTTGGCCAACCTGGCCGCCGTGCTGGAGCTGGGCCATAACGAAATACAAGTGGACCCCGTTATCGGAGCCAAAGCCGTGCGCAGCATTGCGCGCATGCTCGAATTTGCTGCAAACGCGCAACTCAATACTCGCCCCAAGGCCGATTTGGCACAAGAGACGAACCTTTTTAATCAGGTAGGCCCAGCATGAGTAATTTACATAACCCCTTTGTCCCTTTTGATATTGCACTGCAAATTGCGTTTGAATCGGGGATTCAAATTGCGCTGGCAGAAGATGTTGGCACGGGCGATTTAACCGGCCTTTTGGTGCCAGCCGAACAGCAAGTCAAAGCCCAGGTGATTGTGCGTGAAGATGCCGTCTTGTGCGGCGCACCCTGGTTTGATTCGGTCATGCGTCGTTTGGACGACCGAATCAGTGTTGACTGGTGTTATGCCGAAGGCGATGCCATGCAAGCGGACAGCGTGGTGTGCAAGTTGCAAGCGCCAGCCCGGGCGCTACTCACTGCCGAGCGCAGCGCGCTGAATTTTTTGCAATTGCTTTCCGGTGTGGCGACCAAAACCCGGCAGTATGTTGAAACCGTTGCCGGAACCGGGGCCACCATTTTGGATACCCGTAAAACCTTGCCGGGTTTGCGCCTGGCGCAAAAATATGCGGTGCGCGTGGGCGGCGGCGGCAACCAGCGTCTGGCTTTGTACGATGGCATTCTGATCAAAGAAAATCATATTGCGGCAGCGGGTGGGGTCAAACTGGCCATGGAAGCGGCACATAAGCTCAACACCGCTTTAAAAGAATGGGTTAGCGTGCAAATTGAGGTGGAAGACTTGCAACAACTGGGGCAAGCGCTGGATGCAGGCGCAACCTCAATCCTGCTCGATAATTTTGACTTGGCAAACATGCGGCAGGCGGTAGAAATGACCAGTGGGCGCGCGCTTTTGGAAGCCTCGGGCGGGGTGAATTTACAAACCGTGCGGGCCATTGCCGAAACCGGGGTAGACCGTATTTCAATTGGTGCGCTCACCAAGGATGTGAGTGCCACCGATTATTCTTTACGGATTATTGGCTAAACTCATTGGTGCTGGTAGTCCAGGCACCAAGTGGCCAAGTAATTAAGTAACCAAGCAATACGGAGGATGCATGCGATTTGCTTTTACCCCTTCCCCTCAGGCGACGGTACCGGTCGCTCATCAGGATAATCTGTTTTTTCCGGTACACCGCATTTATTGCGTTGGGCGCAATTACCTCGATTATGTGAAAGAAGTCGGGGGCAACGAGCGTGAAGCGCCGTTTTTCTTCATGAAACCAGCCGATGCCGTTTTGCCAGTGCCTGCTGGTTTGGTGGGGGAAATGCCTTACCCGGATATGACCAATGATTTGCAGCATGAAATTGAATTGGTGGTGGCCATTGGGCGCGGTGGCAAAAACATCGCCGCAGCCGATGCACTTGATCATATTTGGGGCTATGCGATTGGGCTGGACATGACGCGGCGCGATTTGCAAATCGAAGCGCGCCGCCTGGGAGCTTCCTGGTGTACGGGCAAGGGCTTTGATTTTTCCGCACCGATTGGTCCCATTCATTCGATTCAGGATACTGGCCCACTGACATCGGGCGAAATCCATTTGCAAGTGAACCATCAAACCCGCCAACGCAGCGATATCGCCAACCTGACCTGGAACCCGGTCGATATCATCGAACAATTGTCGCGCTATTTTGAATTGCAGGCGGGGGATTTGATTTTTACCGGCACGCCAGCCGGGGTGGCGGAAGTAAAACCGGGCGATATGATGGAGGGTAGTATCGCAGGCTTGGGGACTTTACAGGTGATGGTATGGCCCAGCATTGAAGCCAAAGGTATTTCCAGCAACTTCTTTTGATAATTACTTCTGTCTGCGCCAGAGTGGGCACGGGTGCCCACGCTACATTCACAATACTCAGGCGTTAATGTCGTTGTCTTTGGTCTCTTTAATAAACAAGCTACCAATCACAAACGTCATCAGGGCAAACCCAATCGGATACCACAAGCCATAATAAATATCGCCTTTGGCTACCACCATGGCCGAAGCCAAGAAGGGTAAGAAGCCGCCAAACCAACCATTGCCGATATGGTAGGGTAGCGACATCGAGGTATACCGAATCTTGGTGGGGAACAATTCCACCAGGAAGGCGGCAATTGGGCCATACACCATGGTCACATAAATCATTAAAATCGTCAGCAGCAACACCACCATCGGATAATTGATTTCAGCTTTATTGGCTTTGAGCGGATAGTTGGCTTTCTTAAGTGCCGCGACCACGTTTTTATTGGTAAAGCCCTTGTCGTCTTTAAACACTTCGACCGTGTCCGAACCAATGGTCACGACCAATTCTTTGCCCGAGTCATCGGCCAAATTGGTGTAAGGTACACCGCTCTTGGATAAAAAGTCTTTGATCTTGGCGCAGTCGTTGGTTTGTGGCGAGAAAGTGTTGAATTGACAATTGCCATTCGAACTAACGATGACCGGGGTGGATTTTTGCGCCGCTTCCAAAGCCGGGTTGGCGAAATGGGTGAGACCTTGAAAGATCGGGAAATAGGTGAGTGCGGCAATCAGGCAGCCCCCCATCATGATCCATTTCCGGCCCACGGAATCGGACAGTTTGCCAAATACGATAAAGAAGGGCGTACCAATTAACAAAGCCACCGCAATCAAAATATAAGCCGTTTGAAAGTCTACTTTTAGCGTGGTGGTCAAGAAATACAAGGCATAAAACTGGCCTGTGTACCAAACCACGCCCTGGCCAGCGGTTGCGCCCAGCAAAGCCAGGATCACGATCTTGGCATTACCCCATTCGCCAAACGATTCGCGCAAAGGGGCTTTGGAATGTTTGCCCTCGGCTTTCATTTTTTGGAAGACAGGCGATTCAGCCAATTGCAAACGAATATAAATCGAAACGATTAATAAAAGCACCGACAACAGGAAAGGGCCGCGCCAGCCCCAGGCTTTAAATTGATCTTCCGTCAGATATAAACGAAAAGCTAAAATCACCGCCAGCGACAGGAAAAAGCCCAGCGTTGCCGTGGTTTGAATCCAACTGGTATAGCTGCCGCGTTTGTTATTGGGCGCATGTTCGGCCACATAGGTGGCGGCACCACCATATTCGCCCCCCAAGGCCAGACCTTGAATCAGGCGCAGCGTCACCAATAAACCCGGTGCCCACCAGCCTATGGTCTCAAACGTGGGCAAAATACCGACTGCCGCAGTGGAGAGGCCCATCAACACAATCGTGATCAGGAAGGTATATTTGCGCCCGATCATATCGCCCAGGCGGCCAAATAGCAAAGCACCAAACGGGCGCACCGCAAAGCCCGCACCAAAGGTCGCGAGTGAAGCTAAAATCACCCCGGTTTCATTGCCTTTGGGGAAAAATAAACCGCCAAAAAAAGCCGCCAAGGTGCCGTAAAGATAAAAATCGTACCATTCAAAAACGGTGCCTAAAGAAGAAGCAAAAATAACCTTACGCTCTTCCGGGGTGATAACGTGTGTGTCACTTTGTGCTGTTGCCATATGCGACTCCAATGAGAAATTTTGAAAAAAGCAAATCAATTATAGTGGGCAACGTGACGTTGGTGCGTAATCCGCTGCGCAGAAGCGCGTAGAACTCTTGTTTTCTCTACAAAAAACAAAAATAGCGTGCCGGAGTGGTTTTTTTGCGTCAAAAATAGTCATTTCGACGGCTGGGTTCAGAAAAAAGACCGTGATACAATCCGGGAATAATAGTGATCGAACCAACATGAAGCGACTGACCCGTCAACTAACCCGCCAAATTACTACCTGGATTGCGCTATCGGCCATTCTTTTGGCTGTGCTTGGCCCTTCCTTGAGCCATTGCCTCATGCAATTGCGTGGCACAAACGCGCAGTGGGTGGAAATGTGCTCGGCCACGGGTAATAAGCGGGTGTTGGTCGATGCCTCTGGTCAGATTCTTGCCAGAGCCGATGCCCTTGGTTCGAATCGTGACGCCACCTCCAGCCAGGGCCAACATTGCCCGCTGTGCGCCAGTGCCAACGATCTTACTTTGTTGCCGCCCTTTAAGCCGGGTCTGGGCTATCAACCGGGGGCCAGGTTGTTGCAGCCGCCCCTGTTTTATCAGGCACCCCGGCGGTTGTTTATTTGGACCCCAAGCCAATCACGCGCACCGCCACAGCTTTCTTAATCCACT
>CAMBDR010000460.1 GCA_945864765.1 Janthinobacterium lividum
AGCCGTTCGGCAAAGTCCAGTTCTATGCTGTCTGCCGGGCCGATATTTTTCAGTTTCAGATGTTTTAGCATGACGATATTGCTTTCTTGTTACGGGCGGCGTGTTTTTTGGCCAGGCTCAGGTGGTGATCATTTATCCTGCCGCGCTCGTATCAACACTGGTCATTGGCGCGCAATGCAAAAAGATGTGATTTCCCGGTCTGATCGACCATGCAGTAACGCATGATAACGGATTTTAAGCAGAATTTGTTAGCGAATCGCTCTTTTGACGGCAACCAGTGACGACAAGCAAGACGCGCAGACTTTGCTGTGTGATGTGCCGGGGAAATCGACTGCCGCCCCACGTCTTGCGCCGTGTCGGCTGGCTTCACGTAAAAAAACCTCCCGCACGTTGCCATGCGGGAGGTTTTCAGGGTAAGGCAGAATGACTTATCGATATTGCCTGGCGAATTACTTAACCGTAGCCACCAAGGATGCGCCGCTCACTGCGGAGTAGCCATACACCATCACATAATACGTACCTGCTGCCGGGCTGGTATAGGTAATGGTTTCAGCATTGGTCGTACCGGCTGATTTTTTCGTGTACGACGTGGTGGTTGGTGCTGTGGTAACACGTGCATACAAATCACCGTCGCCTGTGCCGCCCGACATTTTGAATACCAGGCTGGTTTTGCCGCTTGGCACCACGATCGAGAACATGCGGCTGCCTTTGCTGGCTACCGAGATACTGCCAACTGTGACGCCGCTGGTCAATACCGTGGTTGCTGGCGGTGGCACGGTGGCGCAGCTCACGCCCACTGCAGTAAATGCTGCCGTCACGCTGGCCTTGGTGTAGCCCAGATCAACTGCCGCTTTTTCCACGCCGCAAGCGCCTGCGCTAAAGGTGCTGTTCGCAGTCCAGTACACGTCATTGGCGTGAGCCATGACCTGGAATGCCATCTTGGTGTTCCAGCCCGTGGTCTTGGCCAGGGTACAAAATGCCAGGTTGTAAACACCGCTGGAGTAATGCGGGTCCAGCGAGCTGGTCATCTGGGAGGCATTGTTAATCGAGCGGCCATCTTGCGATGGATTGCACATGTAACGCAATGCGCCAGTCGCCTTGAAAATTTCAGCGCCAACCAGGAAGTCGTTGGTGCCACGGGAAAAGTATTCGGCTGCTTCACCGGACATGTCCGAAAACGCCTCATTCATACCGCCGGACTGGTTCGAATATACCAAGCCAGAATTTTGCTCGGTAAAGCCATGGCTGACTTCATGTGCGGCCACGTCCAGCGAAACCAATGGGTAGAACGTGGTTGCGCCATCGCCAAAAGTCATTTGGGTGCCATCCCAGAATGCATTTTCGTAGGCATTGTTGTAATGCACACGCATTTTCAGTTTTTGGCTGATTGGGCGGATACCCAGATAGCTTTGGTACATGTTGAAGGTGGCAATACCAAAGGCATGCGCATCATTCATTGGTGCATAGGCACCGTTGATGGCTTTCACGGTGTTGCGTGGGCAAGCAAATGTGTGGGTCGCAGTGGCTGTGCTGCCGCCGTTCATGTTGACCGTGTAGACATTGGGGCTATCCAGTGCGCAAGTGGTGCCGCTTTGGGTCACGCTCAATGGGCCGTATTTGCCGCCGACCTGATATTCATATTGGCCGGTTTTGGTATTGCCGCCAGGGCCGGTGCCGTCAACGTGGGTAATGCCTTCCCATTTGTCCATGACTGCGCCAGTGCTGGCATCAATCATGTAGAAAGGACGGCTGACTTTACCTTTGTGGCTGACGAAGGATACCAGGTAAAATTGTTGGGCCACACCGTTGGCACCTTGTTTCACATACAACTTGACTTGATCATTTTCGCTAACTTGCACGCCAGCCAGGTTTTTTGCCTGAGCCAATGCCGCTGCTTCAGTGATCACCGTTGCTGCTTTTAAGCTTGGCATATCTTTGGCAAGGCCAGTCAGCATCGCGCCCGACATTTTATGGGCAGCACCTGCCTTTTCCTGATTGCCAACAATGGCTTCGCCCCAGACTTCTACACCCTGGTGGAATTGCTTATAACGGGTGATGACACGGCCGTTGGCCAGTGTGCGAACTTTTGCGATTTTTAATTCGTCGGTAGACAACCCGGAGATGCTGTGTGGTGTGGCTGCGACCAAGCCATTGCCTTTATCGGCGTGACCATCCAGTTGGACGCGTTCAGCAGCCATGGCGCTGCAAGCGCTTGCGACTAATACAGCTAACAAAGCGGGACGTGCTACAAAGCGAAAAGTGTTGTTCATATTAATTGTCTCTCTATCGATTTTATATAGGAAGGGGTTGTACCCCAATTTTTTATGGTGCTGCTACTGCTACTTCAGAATTGGTAAATGGAAAAGTTTCGACCCAAATACCAGTTGCTACATGTGGTTTGTTTCCACTTTTGATTTTGAATTATATTAAACTATTTTCGTATCAGGCGCAAGTGAAATCACGAAAGCTTGTTTTGTTGCGACAAGTAAATATTTCCATTTAGAAAAATTACCTATCCACTGTCGTGACCTGGGGCTTGGGCGCACTGTGAATCTAGTGGGTCTAGTGTTGATGATTTCGAATCATCTGTAAAGCAGTTTTTTTTCATTCGGAATAGCAATATTCAATTGGCTACGAAATATTTTTAACAAAATCAATTTTGCTTGATAAAATTCCTGAAAAATTCCTTCAATATGTTATATTTTTAACGTATTATGCTTGTTTAGGTAAACAGTGTAGTGATATTTTCATGCCTAATGAAAGTTTAAAATACATACACCGGGCAAGGATGAATTTTTTGAAGGAGACGTGGGATTGGTCACATAGTAATTTAATGATATTATAAAAACAGGTCGCAATGACGTATTTTGCAATGCATACTTTTTGCTAGTTGATTCAGGTAAAGTGTGTGGGTAGTTACAGGTCGAACCAGAGTTCCATGATCAAGCGAGGAAAATATTGAGTGTGGTTTGCTTGGCATTAGATTTCACCGCTAACCTCTTTGAGTTTTTGATCGAGAAAACGCTGTAGCACTTCTTTGCTGGGCAGCTCCAGTTGATATTTTGAGACAAATAAACGATTGCTCATGGATGAGAGCGCGTATTCCACCAGCGCATTGTCTTTGCCAGTGCAAAGCAAGAGGCCGATAGGCGGGTTGTCGCCCTCTTGCATCATGTTTTTCTTAAACCATGCCACATAGGTATTGAGTTGGCCGATATGTTCGTGGCGGAATTCGTCCACCTTGAGCTCGACCAATACGTGGCATCTTAAAATGCGGTGATAGAACACCAAATCGACAAAGCCACGGGTTTGGCCGATGACAATGCTTTTTTGCCGCGCTTCCAGGCAAAAGCCGTGGCCCAGTTCCAGCAGAAATTCTTGCAGATTGGCCAGCATGGCTTGTTCCAGATCGGTTTCAGCCATGGTTTCGCTGGGTTTCAAGCCCAAAAATTCAAACACATACGGGTCGCGGATGGCCAAGTGCGGTTCGGTTTGCTGGGCCGCTGCGTGCGTCATTGCAGACAGTTTGGCTTTGTCCAGCGACAGGCCAGAGCGCTCGAAATAAAGCGAGTTGATTTGCCGCCGCAGGGCGCGTACTGACCAATTGCCGCGCAAGCACTCGATTTCGTAAAACAGGCGTTGCAAGGGGTCTTCTATGGCTAATAATTCAGCAAAATGGCTAAAAGAAAGGTGGTTGAGTAATTTTTGTGCCGATGTGGTCGGTATTTCGGTTGAAATATTGTTTTGAGGAAATTCGGGAGACAGTGTCCCCCGAATTGGCGTAGTAAGTGGTGGTTCTAATTCGGGGGACAGTGTCCCCCGAATTGACGTAGTAAGTAGCGGTACTGATTCGGGCGGCACAGCTTCCTGCAATTGCGGATAGGTCAAATAGAATGAGCGAAAGCGGCGTAGCTCGCGCTCTTGGGTGCGAATGATTTTTTCCTCATCAAGTCGTGCGGCCAGCCTTGACAAGAGGCGGTCGCCATAGTCGGCGCGGTCTGCGCCGTATAGTTCATATTGGTGGATGTAGGCACCAATGACCCAGTTGCGCAGCGTCAGGCTGGTATTGACGGCGCGGCTGGCGTTAGCGGCACTTTGCGCTTGCGCTTGCGTGATGGCTGCAACCAGTGTGGCAAAATCGAGTGCGGATTGCGGCGGTTTCGGTTGAGCAGGTTTTCGTGACATACTTCGGATCTCCCAATTTTTTAATCAGCAAGATGTGTTTACACCCCACCCAGCCCCTTCAAACTCACAGGCAAAGCAAACCAAAACGTGGTTCCCTCGCCCACCACCGTGTCATATCCAATACTCCCATCCATTTTTTCAATCAATTTCTTGGTAATGTTCAAGCCCAAACCGGTGCCACCATTGTGGCGTGTGTTGGTGCTGTTGGCCTGGGCAAATGCTTCAAAAATACGGCTTTAAAATTCTTCGGCAATGCCAATGCCATGGTCATGAATTTCGATGCGCAACATCGGCCCGGCAGGCACAACCCGCACTTCCACCACTTGCTCCGGTTTGGAAAACTTGGCCGCATTCGAAAGTAAATTGGCCATCACTTGCATCAGCCTGTCCTGGTCGCCCACCACGATACAGTTGTCCGGCAGCGCATCCAGTTGATAACGCACCTTAAACGATGCCGCATAACTGGCATTGACTTCCAGCGCCTGCGTT
>CAMBDR010000461.1 GCA_945864765.1 Janthinobacterium lividum
AAATAACATCGCCAAGCAGCACCTGCACCCATTTAATGCAAAGTACGCGGCAATGATAATACAAATTCGGGGATTTCTGCCTCAAACCGATGTCCATCTTCGGCAACGCAAAAATATTCCCCCTTCATTGTACCTTGCGTGGTACGCAAAGCCGAACCGCTGCTGTATTCAAACTTTTCATCGGGCTGCAACAAGGGTTGATGCCCAACCACGCCCAAACCACGCACTTCTTCAGTATGATTATTGGCGTCAGTAATAACCCAATGGCGCGCAATCACTTGCACCCCAATCGTGCCCAGGTTTTGGATAGTAATAGTGTAGGCGAAAACATACTGCCCTTGTTCCGGGTCAGACTGGTCTTCCAAATACTGTGGCTTTGCCGTAATGCCAAGTTTATAGATGGTCATGCGATTCCTCGAAAATAAGCAACCCCGCCATTGCACACCAAAAGCGCCACGGGCGCAAGCACTGATCCGAATTTCACCCAATAAATGACTTTATTTTGAATAAAGGCTCCGGGCAAGGTAAAATACGCCACTTTTTATGGCTGCAAAATACGCCCCAAAATCATTGCAGTTTATTACTTTTACCTTAATCATCATACTTTGACCATGACCACTTTCCGTATCGCTCCCAGCATTCTCTCCGCCGATTTTGCCCGTTTGGGTGAAGAAGTTAAAAACGTGATACAAGCCGGTGCCGACATCATCCATTTTGACGTGATGGATAACCACTATGTGCCCAATCTCACCATCGGCCCCTTGGTCTGCCAGGCGATACGCCCCCATGTGAGCGCGCCGATTGACGTGCATTTAATGGTCAAACCGGTTGACCGCATCATTCCCGACTTTGCCAAAGCGGGGGCCAATATCATCACTTTTCACCCGGAAGCGTCCGAACACATTGACCGCAGCTTGCAATTAATCCGCGACCATGGCTGTAAAGCCGGGTTGGTCTTCAACCCCGGCACCCCCTTGCATTATCTTGAGCATGTGATGGATAAACTCGATATTATTTTGCTCATGAGTGTGAACCCCGGTTTTGGCGGGCAGTCATTTATTCCCCACACCCTGAAAAAGATTGCCGCCGTGCGCAAATTAATCGATGAAACCGGGCGTGACATCATGCTGGAAGTCGATGGCGGTATCAAAGTCGATAATATTGCGGCCGTTGCCGCTGCAGGTGCCGATACCTTTGTGGCTGGCTCCGCGATTTTTGGACAGCCCAATTACCATGATGTGATCAACGCGATGCGGACAGAATTGGCCTCAATTACAGCATAAAGAGCAACACGATCAACTTGATGCGACGCCCGATAGAAATTGATCCATGCACACGAACACGAATTTAAAAGGATACGCATGAAACTCCTTACTACACTGCTGTTGAGCGCGGGCATCTTGTCCCTCGGCCAGGTTGATATCGCCCACGCCAAGCCTGCGCGCGCCAACAAGGCGGTTGCGCACCATGGCCGTGCCCACGCCAGCCCGGTGCGGGCACCCCGCGGCCGCACCGCAGCCAAATCCACGGCGAAAGCTACGGCCAAAACCACTCCCAGCGCCAAAATGACGCCCAAAGCCACACCAGGCAACAGCGTCGCGACCAAAGTGGCCAGCATCGAAGGCATTACCGAATACCGCCTGAACAACGGCTTACGCGTGCTGCTGCTACCCGATGCCAGCAAGCCAACCATTACCACCAATATTGTCTACCTGGTTGGCTCACGCCATGAAAACTATGGCGAAACCGGGATGGCGCACTTACTGGAACATCTGTTATTTAAGCCGAGCCTGAATTTTGGCCTGAAAAAAGGCAGCAAAACCCCGGTCGAACTGTTGAATTCGACCGGTGCCCAGTTTAACGGCACCACCTGGTATGACCGCACCAATTATTACGCCACCTTTCCCGCCAACGACAGCAATTTACGCCAATTGCTTGAACTGGAAGCGGATCGCATGATCAATGCCAGCATAGAACAAAACGACTTGTGGAATCCACAAACCAAAAAAGGCGAGATGACGGTGGTGCGTAATGAATTTGAACGCTTTGAAAGTGATCCGATCCAAGTGACCAATCAACGGATTCAAGCGCTGGCCTTTGACTGGCATAATTATGGCAAAGCCGTCATTGGCACCCGCTCTGACATTGAACAAGTCAATATCCCGCGTCTGCGTGCCTTTTATCACAATTACTACCAGCCGGACAACGCCATGCTGATGGTGGCAGGCCGCTTCGATGAAGCCAAAGTCTTAAAACAAATCAATGATCTGTTTAGTCGTATTCCACGGCCAGCACGCGTGCTGCAAGCCACCTATACCGCCGAACCGGCGCAAGACGGCGAACGCAGTGTCAATGTACGCCGTAGCGGCGGCACCCAATACCTGGGTCTGGGCTACCATGTGCCGCCAAGCGGTCATATTGACGATATCGCCATCAGCCTGCTGGGCGATATTTTAACCGATGCACCCAGTGGCCGTTTGCACAAAGCCCTGGTTGAAAGCCAATTGGCCACCAAAATCAGCTTTGGCGGCAGCTCCAATCTGGAACCCGGATACAGTATTTTCAACATCATCGTCCCCAAAGATGGCAAGCTCGATGCGGTGCAAGCAGTCGCCCTGAAAGTGATTGAAAACCTCAAGGCAGAACCGATTACCGAAGCCGAATTGGCACGCGCCAAACAAGCTTACCGCAAGCAAATCGAACTCGCTACCAACAACACGGCGGGCCTGTCCATCGCACTCACCGAATCGATGGCAGCGGGTGACTGGCGTTTATTTTTCATCCAGCGCGACCAACTTGAAAAAGTGAGCGTCGCCGATTTGCAAGCGGCTGCCAATAAATACTTCAAACCGTCCAACCGCACCGCTGGCCGCTTCATTCCCACCGACAATGCCGAGCGCACCGAAGTTCCGGCCACGCCCGATATTGCCGCCCTCGTCAAAGACTACAAAGGCCATGCCGTGGTCGCACAGGGGGAAGCCTTCAATACCACGCCAGCTGGCATCGAACAACGCACCCAGCGTTTTACCTTGCCCAACGGTTTAAAGGGCGTACTCTTGCCCAAGAAAACCAAGGGCGGCACGGTGAACCTCACGCTGCAACTGCGCTTGGGCAATACCGACAGTTTGCAGGGCAAAGCCCAGATTGGCATTTTCGCTGCGGGTTTGCTGGATCATGGCAGCACGCGCATGTCGCGTGAAGAAATCAAGGATGCGTTTGACAAACTCAAAACCCAGGTCACCATCAATGGCAGCGCCGAAGGCGTCAGCGCAAGCATTACCACGGTACGTGAAAACCTGGCCGCCAGCATCGATTTACTGGCCGAGATGTTAAAAAAGCCCGCTTATAGCGCCGCCGAATTCCAACAATTCCAACGCGAAATGAGCGCCCGCATTGAACGTGAAATCCCCGAACCGCAACCCCAAGCCGTCAATGCAGCGCGACGCATGAACGACCCCACCCCCGTGGGCCACATCAAGCACACCCTCACCTTACCAGAACAATTGGCGGCCACGCAAGCCGTCAAATTGGACGATGTGAAAGCCTTCCACGCCACTTTTTATGGTGCCAACAGCGCCAATTTTGCTGCGGTCGGCGATTTCGATCCGGCTGCACTAAAAACCCAGGTCAATACCTTGTTTGGCAATTGGAAAGCGCAACAGGCTTATACCCGCACCACCGTAGTATTAAAGCCATCCACGGGCAACAAATTGACGCTGGAAACGCCCGACAAAGCCAATAGCGTGTTAATTGCCACCCATACCATGCAGCTCAAAGACAGCGACCCCAACTACCCGGCTTTATTGATCGCCAATTACATCCTGGGTGGCGGCACCCTGCATAGCCGCCTGGCTGATCGCATCCGCCAAAAAGACGGTTTATCCTATGCCGTGGGCTCCCAACTGAATGTCCCCGCCCTGGACAACGCTACCCTTTGGCTGGCCTTTGCCATTAGCGCACCGCAAAACAGTGCCAAAGTGGAAGCTGCGATGCGCGATGAAATTGGCAAAGTATTGAGCAATGGCTTTACCGAAGCGGAACTGGCGGCAGCGAAAAAAGGCTGGAGTCAATCTGAAGAAGTCAATCGTACCGAAGATGGCCCACTCGCAACCCGTCTGGCTAACTACCTGAGCGTTGATCGCACCATGCTGTTTGACAAAACACTGGATGAAAAAGTGGCCGCGCTCACCCTGGCGCAAGTCAATTCAGCATTACGCGACTATTTAAAAGCGGCCAATATGTCCATGGTTAGCGCAGGGGATTTTGCCAAACTTGGCAAGGAAGCCGAAGTGAAAAAATAGCGCCTGCCCCGGCCACACCAGCTTAAGTGCCACGCTGCAATAATGCCAACGCCCGCTCAATTAATTCTTGCGTATGCTTGGTTTGCAGTGTGGCCACTTGCACCAAGCCTTGTTGCGCCACCCCAAGCGAGCCATCAGCCTGCAAGCTTTTTAGCGCCACCATGGTTGCGTTGAGCGGGGTTTTCATTTCACTGCGCAATATCGTATCCAGTTCAGCACGCAAGGCCGCCATTTCACGCATACGATCAAAATCAACCTGTAATTGTTTGCGGTACTCAACATGGCGCATCAAATTACGCACCCGCATTTTCAGCATGCCCGGGTCCAGTGGCTTGGTCACATAATCCACCGCGCCCAAGGCCAAACC
>CAMBDR010000462.1 GCA_945864765.1 Janthinobacterium lividum
ATCTGACGCAAGCGGCCGGGGTCGCCAATTAATTTGGCGGGAATTCTGGAATCGATAAAATTAATTAAAGCCAGGTTTTTTTCTCGTGCCTTGATGGAAAGTAAATCAATACTGGATTCAATCACTGAAATCAAAGAAAATTCAATTAATTCAATGGTGAGCTTACCTGCCTCGATTTTAGAGAAATCGAGAATGTCGTTAACGATCGTCATTAACGATTGCGCGCAATCCCGGATAATGTGAGCGAATTCCGATTGTTGTGGTGCGAGTGAGGTTTCCAGCAATAACTCTGCCATGCCAATGATGCCATTCATGGGGGTGCGAATTTCATGACTCATCGTCGATAAAAACGATGATTTGGCCTGATTGGCGCTTTCAGCCAATTTCCGGGCTTGCTGAATTTCCGTTATCTCATAGAACCATCCCATAATGGCTGGCTCGCCTTCGTATTCCATATTAAAATACGAAGCCAAGACCCATATCTTTTGTTGATTGAGCGTGAGTAAGCCAATTTCGCGATTTAAAATCGAGCCTTCGCTTTCAAGTCGCTCGAAAATGGCACGGTATTCTTCGGGGTCTTGATAATAATGAATAGGGCCAGTGCTTAAGGCTTGTTCCATGGTGATATGAAACATATCCAAAAGACACTGATTGACGAATACTCTTTTCTTGTCGGACATCCGCTTGATGGAAACGGCAATCGGACTGATTTCGAGCATGCGCCGTAGCCGTGCTTCATTGGCCAACAGCTTTTCTTCGGCCAGTTTGCGTTCTGTGATGTTGGTATCAATCGTAATGTACTGGTAGGGGTGTCCCTCATGATCAAGAAAAGGCACGATGGTACTGTCTACCCAAAACTGTTCGCCATCTTTGGTTTTGTTTTTGATTTCACCTTTCCAAATTTTGCCATTGCGTATCGTATCCCACATATCGGAAAAAAATTCTGGCCCGTGATTGGTGGAATTGATCATGCGATGGGTTTGGCCAAGTAATTCGGCACGGTTATAGCCGGAAATATCACAAAATTTGTCGTTGGCATAGATTATTTTGCCATCCTGATCGGTGATGGTGACATTGGCATGGTGATCCAGTGCCAATTTCAAGTCATTGTTTTCCGCCTGGGATGCGCTCAATGCCTGTTTGCTTTGGGCAATGGTGAGCAAATTATCATAGGAGCGTAATGAGGCAATAACGGTGGTAAACAGCTTTTGTTTGGTGAGTTCGGCCTTGCCTTTGTAGTCGTTGATATCGTAGTCCACAATCACCCGCTGTTCCGGGGCTTGGCCCGGTTGACCGGTGCGCAAAACCACACGGACCAAATGATTGTGTAACTCTTCACGAATTTGCTTGGCAAGAATCAGGCCGGCATCGGCACTTTCCATGACCACATCCAATAAGATCAGGGCAATATCCGACAAACCTTGTAATAATTTGAAGGCATCGCGTCCACTGTAGGCACTGATGAGTTCGAGCGGACGGTTCATGAAGGTGACATTGAGCAGGGCAAATTGCGTCATCAGATGCACATCTTTATCATCATCGACGACCAAAATCCGCCAAGGCTTGACATGGGTCAGCTTTGGGTCGATGACTGCAATGGGCGCATCTTCTTCGAACAGCCAATCTTCTTCTACTGTATCGGTCGATGCATTTACATCCATATTTGCTCCTGATGCCATTGATAGTGATTTTGCAATTCTGCTGTTGTGATGTTGAAACTGAGTTGAAACTGAGTTGGAACTGGGTTGAAACCGGGACGAAACTGTTTATTGGATTGAATACATGGATTAATTGTATTCGATTAATCCGTGATTCAAGCAATTGACACCTTATGAATATGCCTTGAGTACGATTTTTTTGTATCACAAGAGCCTGTTCATGTCAGATATCATGCCACATATTGCTGTGGGGCATGCGTTGTTCCTTGAATTTTTTTCCGTTGACTGGATTAAAGATTGGCTCCAACCTGTCCTTCAAATTGATAATATTGGCCCGGATGCCACATTGTGGCAATTGAAGCAACTTGTCCATGAGAACGGGTGGCGCGCTTCAATACCAGGCATGGTTGCCTGGAATCGATCTTGAGCATGTCCAGAATGGTGCGCGGTGCGAGTAGCGCCTCAATGCTATAGTTTGCACCTTGCAAGGGCGCGGCAATGGTCAGATATTCGTTGGGTGTGACTTGGCTAAAGTCTTGCGTCAGATAGTCCGGCGCAAGTTCAGGGTTGACCCAACGCTCTTCGACTTGAATCGGTATTTGGTTGTCAAAATGGACGATCACGGAGTGAAATAATTCGCAACCAACGGTAAGGTCAAACTGTTGCGCCAATGCCTCATTGGCACAGACTTTATCCAATTGATGTAATTGGCTTTGATATTGATGACCGCGCGAGCGCACTTCATCGGCAATGCTTTTGATTTCGAGCAAGGTGGCATGGATTTTTTGTGCCGCGACATAAGTGCCTGCACCTTGCCGCCGGGTAAGTACTTGCTCCGCGCTCAATTCACGCACGGCACGATTGACGGTCATGCGCGAGACGCCAAATTCTTTGACCAAGGCTTGCTCAGATGGAATTAAATCACCTTCTTTCCAGCGGCCATGTTGAATTTCTGCGAGCAAATACGCTTTGATGCGGGCAAACATGGGTTCGGGCGATTTCGATGATTGCACGGCATCTCCTGATCAAATGGAAAAATGGGTTGGTAGCATGGCCTGACTTGGTCTGGTTCGGATTCTATCATGGCACCCGGTATGAACGGTAAAGATGCAAATGACGCTGGTCAGCGCGAGTTAATTGATTTATAATTTTGGTCTTTCCATTTTTCGGGTTTGCCATGTCGCTTGCTGCTCATCATATTGCTCATCAGATTGAGCTATTGGCTCCTGCCAAGAACGCTGAAATTGGCCGCGAAGCCATTTTGCATGGTGCCGACGCCGTGTATATTGGTGGCCCCGGTTTTGGTGCCCGTCATAATGCCAGCAATGAGATCGCCGATATCGCGCAATTGGTGAGTTTTGCGCATCGCTATCGGGCCAAAATTTTCGTTACGATGAATACGATTTTGCACGATGCCGAACTGGCGTTGGCGGCGCAGCAGGTGAAGGCTTTGTATGAAGCGGGGGTGGATGCCTTGATCGTGCAGGATATGGCGTTGCTGGAAATGGATTTGCCGCCGATTGAATTGCATGCCAGCACGCAATGCGATATTCGCACGGTGGAAAAAGCCAAATTTCTCGGTGATGCAGGTTTTTCGCAACTGGTGTTGGCGCGCGAACTCACCCTCAAGCAAATTGCGGCCATCAAGGCCGAGGTGGATACGCCCTTGGAATATTTTGTGCATGGCGCATTATGTGTGGCCTTTTCCGGGCAATGTTATATCTCGCATGCGCATAATGGCCGCAGCGCGAACCGGGGTGATTGTTCGCAAGCCTGTCGCTTGCCCTACACGCTAACCGATGGGCAGGGTAGGGTGGTAGCGTATGAAAAGCATTTATTGTCGATGAAAGACAATGATCAAAGCCAAAATCTGGAAGCCTTGTTGGACGCGGGCATTCGTTCGCTCAAAATCGAGGGGCGTTATAAAGATATGGCCTATGTTAAAAACATTACCGCCCATTATCGCCTGTTATTGGATGAAATTTTAAGCCGTCGCCCGGAATACGCGCGCGCCGCCAGCGGCAAAAGCACGATTGCCTTCACCCCGAATGTGGATAAAACCTTTCATCGTGGTTATACCGATTATTTTGCCCAAGGGCGGGGTGATCAGATTGCGGCGTTTGATTCGCCCAAATATGTGGGTTTGCACCTGGGTTATATCAGTAAAATCGGGGTGGACTGGATTGACATTGAGTCTGAAGAGCCGCTGGCCAATGGTGATGGCTTGAACTATATGCATAAGCGTGAAGTGTTTGGGATTCAGGTCAATACGGTGACGCAAATGGGTGCGCTGTGGCGCGTGTTTCCGAATGAGCCGATCAGGCAAATGGTGGGGCTGCAGGTCGGTTTGGCGGTGAATCGTAATCGCGATCATCGCTGGGAAGCGGCGCTGGGCAAAAAGTCGGCCGAGCGGAAGGTGGCGCTCAAGCTGCGTTTGAGCGAAGTGTCTGACCTGTCTGAAATGTCTGACGGCGCTGTGGCAAAGGGGTTGATGCTCAGTTTGCGCGATGAAGACGGGGTGGAGTCGCAGACCGAATTGGCGCTGGCCTGGCAGGAAGCCACTTCGCCAGCACAGGCGGAACAAAGTTTGCAGCAAAATTTGGCCAAACTGGGCAATACCATGTTTGCGCCCGAGCAGATCGAGATCGATTTGGCACGCCCCTGGTTTGTTGCGGCCAGCAGCATCAATGCCTTGCGGCGCGATGCAATTGAACGGCATGAGGCCGCGCGTTTGGCGGCGTGGCAACGGCCACAGCGCAAAGCAGCGCTGGAGCCGCCGGTGGCTTACCCGGAAACCAGTCTGACTTATTTGGCCAATGTCTACAATCATCTGGCACGGCAGTTTTATCATAAGCATGGGGTGCAACTGATTGCGGCTGCGTATGAAGCGCATGAAGAAGCGGGCGAGGTGCCCGTGATGATTACCAAGCATTGCCTGCGTTTTTCGTTTAATCTATGCCCCAAGCAAGCCAAGGGTGTGACGGGCGTGCAGGGGCAGGTGAA
>CAMBDR010000463.1 GCA_945864765.1 Janthinobacterium lividum
GAACTTAAACCCGCCAGTTGCACCACATACGGGCTGAGGTTTTTTTGTCCGCCGCCATTCATCAAATAATTACACAACAGGGCTTGAATCACGCCGTTGGAATCGATGGCCAAGGTTTCGCTGAAATCGGTATCGCAACGCTTGAGGCCAACCTGAAATTGTTCAAACCGATTTTGCGCCCAGCGCAGCGGCCCCTTGGCAAACGCGGCGGCCATGGCCAAATACATCGGGAAGTAAGATTGATCACGTCCGCCAAAACCACCGCCAGGGTAGCAAGAATAAATTTCGATATTACCGAGCTTGAAATTGCTATCGGTGTAGGTGCTGGCACACTCCTCCAAATCACCCGAGGGCGATTGCGTGCCCAGCACCAGGTGCAGGCGCGCGCCTTTGGCGTCATACCAGGCCAAACCGGATTCGGGCTCCATAAACATCGGGTCGATGGTTTGGGTATAGAAGTTGCGCGTCAATTGCAACCATTTACTATCTTTGATTTTTTTGCGGATTTGTTTGGAGACCTGAAACTGAGCCGCCTGATAGGCTGTCTTGGGCGTGCCGGAATAAGAAAACTTCAGGCTGTCGTCGCGCACATAATGGGTGCCGGGGCTGTAGGGCGCGGTGAACGGGGCCATTTTTTGGCCGTAGTTGATTGCGTCCTCGTTAAACTGAAGTATTTTTACCGCCCGCCGATAGCTGTTGAAATCGGCAAAAATCAACATCGCCACGGGTTGGCCGTAAAAGTCGGGCGCGCTGCCAATTTGGGTGAAAAAAGGCGTATTCATATTCGATGCCATTTGCAGCATCTTGTTATCACTCAAGGCTTTGGCATCGATAAGGGCCACCGGTTGCAGCTCGGCTGGCAACATCGACAGGTCATAACCCAATACCGCCTGATCGAAGCGGCCACAGCGCAAGGCATACAGCCATTGCTCATTTTGCGGCCACGATTTGGCGGGGTCGGTGGAGACAAAATCTTTGGCGGAAAAATCGCGCGCATAGATTTTTTTCCCCATCACCTTGGGCATGCCGTCAATGCGCCAGCGCGCCTTACCCGGCACCGGCCCCCACGCGGGCATGGCATCCGGGCTCACTGGCACGTTGCCCGCATCGGCAGCACCAGCACCACCCGCCTCCAACGCTGCCAACGCAGGCAGGCTGTTGACCGCAACGGCAACCGTCGCGCCGCTGGCCAACACCTTCAAAAAAGTACGACGTGTCGTCGAAAATTCCATCATCCCGGCCCCCAAGGGTTACTATTTCAAATTGGTAAGATTTACCGCCGCCGCATAAGTTTTTTATTTCGATTACTGGCGTTTCGGTAGTGTATGCTGTTTTGCCAGCCGCTTGAAACAATGGGGGTCATATCGGGTAAAAATAGCCGCACAAATCGGGTAAAGTGTGGGCAATCGCAAACAGTTTTGCGCGCGCGCCGTCGCCCATTTTGCGCATCTCGCCCAACAATGATTTCGCATTGCTTGATCCACATCAAGAGCACCATTACACTTAAATAAAATAACAGAGCAAGCAAGAAATTCCAGGCGCAATTTGACCTATAATGGCGTATTCGTCCTTCTTTTCGGAGTTCATTATGTCTTACAAAACCATTCTCGTTCATGTTGATGAAACCCAATGCGCAAAAGACCGTATTCGTCTGGCCAGCCAAATCGCCAAAATGCATGATGCGCACGTCATTGGCATCGGCATGACGGGTATTTCCCACTTCATTTACCAAAATGCCCGTGTCACCCATTCCAACCCGAATTTATCCATGCATCTGGATTATTTGCGCCAAATGGCCAATCAGGCCATGGCGCAATTTGAACCTGCCATGCAAGCAGCCCAAATTACCTCATACGAACAGCGCATTGTGGATGATGACGCCGCCGCCGGTTTTTGCCTGCATGCCCGTTATAGCGATTTGCTGGTCATTGGGCAACATGATCCGGAACATATTTCCCCCGCCATCATGAGCGACTTCCCGGAAGATGTGGTCTTGCATGCTGGCCGCCCGGTGTTGATTGTGCCCTACGTCGGCAAGTTTGAGACCGTGGGCAAGCGCGTGTTAATTTCATGGGACGCCAGCAAAGAAGCCACCCGCGCCATCACCTATGCCCTGCCCTTGCTAAAACGCGCCGACCTGGTGCAAATCGCGGTCTTTAATGCAGAAAACAATAGCGAATTACATGGCGAAGAACCGGGTGCCGATATTGCGCTCTACCTGGCACGCCACGGTATCAAAGTGGAAATTTCACAACATCACACCCACCTCGACCCGGTTAGCCATAGCAAACTCGATGTTGGCAATGCCTTGCTGTCCTTGGCCAATGACTATGGCTCGGATCTGTTGATCATGGGCGGGTATGGCCATTCGCGTTTCCGTGAAACGATTTTGGGCGGGGTAACACGCACCATTTTGGAAACCATGACTTTGCCGGTATTAATGTCACACTAAAAATGTCACACTAAAAACGAAACTGCAGAATTTCAGCTTACATCTTCGCCTCAAAATGGTAAGCTTACACCTTATCATTTTGAGCTTGGGTGAGTCATGGCAAACAAGAAAGAATTGGACGATAACACCTTTGCCTATATTGTGGTCATTGTCGCTGCGGTCATCGTGGGCGTGTTGTTTGCCTGGGGTTATATGCGCCAAAAGCAGCAGGCGGAACAAAACACATCCGCCTTTGCCAGCTTGCCCACCTTTCGCTTTCAGGGTGAAAGTTTTACCGTGCGTACTACCGTGGCGTTGCAGTCCAGCCCACAAGATGCGGCGTGGATTAATGACAATAAAAAACCAATCCAGAAATTTCTCGAAGCGACGCTGGTAAAAACCCAGGCCAAACAATTAAGCAGCGCCAAACCGGAGAAAATACCGCAATTACAAGACAGTTTGACCGAAGCATTAAATAAGGAATTTCCGGCTGCCAATGTGCAACAGGTTCTGTTTACCGACTTTCTGACTTCGCCCGAATAAGTGCGAAACACGTTGGATGTTGGCAAGGCTGATCAGGAGCTTGATTTATGCCTGGTGGGTAACATGATCCAATCTTTTTCTTTATTTCGATCCAAAATCTCCCAAGCCTCGCGCCGCAGCTTACTGACCTGGCGTTGCGCCAGATATTCCCACAGTTCTTGCGCATGTTCTTGCGTCACGCCGACCATGGCACGCGGCTCGGCCAATTCCAGTTCGTAATCCTCATCGGACCATTCTTCAAACTTCACCGCGCCGCCACTCATCACTTCCAATTCATAGAGCAAGCCGTCGTCATAGCCAAATTTAAATACCACCGAACCCAGGCCATCCGCATCACGCCCCGTTGCGTACACCGCCGCAATGGCGTTGGCGCGCTGCTTGGCACTCGGATTTTCGACTTCGACGCCCGATAAATCGGTCATTTTAAACCATGCTTGTGTCATCTTACCCCCTCCTTTTGAAGGTGGCGCGCCCTACTTCCCTACAATGGCGCGCTGCATCGGTGCCAATTTGGCGATGAGCCTGTTTTGAATCGAATTCGGTATTGCCTGTTGCGTCATAGCTTGTTGCAAATCTTCTGCCAAAGCATTAAATTGCGCGACCGTTACCTTCATGCCTTCGTGAATCACTTCCATGCTTTTGCCACTATATTGACATGGGCCGCCACTGAGTTGACAAATTTGCTCGGATAATTTTTCAAGAAAGCGCTCTTCATCGATTTCGACAAATTGCGCTTTAATCCGGCTATCCGCGCGTACCACGCTCAACAAAGCTTCGGAAATTTTCCGCACCCCGGCTTTGCCACCCAAATCGTCATAAAACGCATCGGATGATTGAGCATACGCGCAAGACAAACCATTTAGCAAGAGGGAAATGAATAAAAAATACCTCAGGTGTTTCATTTTTGTCTCCTTTTTCTGATTTTCACACCGCTTGCACGCCGCGCTTACCCATTCTTACCCAGTCTTACCCATTAGAAACCGGTTTGCAAAGAAAGATACCAGCCCTTTTGGCGCTTGGGCTTAAATGTTGTAATATCGCCCAAATCCACCCACGCCGCCGTCAGCGACACATTTTTATTGGGCAGCCAAGCAACAAATACGTCCCAGGCGTCTTTTTCATTGTCGAAGGTTAAGTTTTGCGGTTTCATCCGATATTCCAACCCGGCAACCCAATGGCGCGAAACCAGGTAAGCGCCAGAAAATTCAAATCGGGTTTGATATTGATTCTGCTTGTCACCACCAAAGCCGAGTAAGCCAAATTGATTGGCACGAGTTAAACGCACATTCCCATTAAGCAACAAGCTTTGCGCCAGGAATAGTTTGGTCGCTGACAAATTAAGATCAACACCCCTGTCTTTTGCCGCGCCCAATTGTTTCACATTGGTCACGCCCAAGCCTTCAATGCCGCTGACGCCACGATCACGCTTAAACTGTAGCCCCAGCGCAATTTGCGGTAGCCAGCGGTCTTGATCAACCACCGCATCCCCCGCCACGCGCCATTTGACACCTAAAATATCCTGCTTTAAACGCAGAGATTGAAACGGCGCGAAATGCGCGGCAAGCTCTTGCGTGGCGAGCGACACTTCAAAGCGATCATGCCAACCGATGGCAATACCCCCGCTACGAAAGGTATAGTCCTGGGTCTGCAAGCGGGTAAAATGGAGGTTGGCACCATAGCTAT
>CAMBDR010000464.1 GCA_945864765.1 Janthinobacterium lividum
TCATTGAGCAAACCGGCGCGGACGTAACAGCCTTCCAGCAAGTCGTGGCTCAAAATCCGGTTTTCCGGCATGCGCTCACCCAGCGCCTGCTCAAACATATCGACATCGTAAATGCCTTTGCCGATGAAGGAGCCTTCGCCAAACAAATCCTGATACACGTCCGAGACGGTGCGGGTATAGGGGTCGATGCCGGTTTCGCCGCTGCATAATAATTCATAACGTGAAGCTTGCGCGCCCGGCAGGCTGACCGCGACCCGTGGCTGCAAAATGCCATAGCCTTTGGTGACGCGCCCGAGCTTGGCGTCGTATTCCGGGCGATTGAGCGGGTGCGCCATGGTGGCGGCAAATTTGCGTGCCGCATCGCGTGGCAGATCGGTATCGGTATCGAGCGTAATCACATAGCGGATATGGCCCAGATCGGCGCGCGCGCCCACGATTAATTCAAAGGTATTGGGTGCCTCGGCGTTGCGTAAAAAGGCATTCAGCGCGGCCAGCTTGCCGCGTTTGCGCTCATAACCCATCCAGATTTGTTCTTGCGCATTCCAGCAGCGCGGGCGGTGCAGTAAAAAGAATTGATCGCTGCCCGTGTCCTGGTATTTGGCGTTGAGTTGCACCATTTGCTCTTGAATATGCGCCAGCAAGCTGGCGTCATCCGCTTCGCTGGCGTTATTGGCATCGGCATAATCGGTGAGCAGGCAAAAGCGCAGATTGGCATCGCGATTGGCTAAAAACCGCACTTCCAGCGCTTCACACAGGCGCTCGATTTGGTAATGTGCATGCGGCCCCGGCAACAGCATGGCCGGCACCACCACCAGGGTGCGGGCCTCGGGCGCAATGCCGTGCGAAAAATCCATGCGCGGCAAGGGGCGCGGCAGGCTGATCAGGGTGGCCAGCCAATTGACCAATGCCAGTGCCAGTTGGCTGCTGGCGATGAAGGCCAATACCCCAAGCAAAACCAACAAGCCGGGGCCAACCCCGGCACTCCAGGCTTTGGCTACGATCAGGCCCGTTACCAGCAGGGTGAGCAGTAAAATGCCCGACAGGTAGAAGGTCAGCGGCGCAGCGGCGACTCTGGCGCACCACGCCAGCATAGGCTTGCCGGTGCCCGCGCCATGCGTACTGGCGGCCGCAGCCGCACCTGCCTCAGCTGCACTTGGCGCAGCCGCACCCGCCGCACGTCCTGCATTCTGCGCAGCGCAAGCCTGGCGCAACTGGTGTAAGCCCTTGTCCACTAAATAGTAGCCAATATGCGCATGGCGCGCCGTGCAATCTGTGGCGCTACAGGCCGCTTGCGCTAATTCAAACGCCACTTGGGCGATGTTCAGTTCCACCATCCGGGTTTGTTTGCCCAGTTTTTCCACCGCATGGCGATACAGATCACGCGTGGCAAAATCCATTTGGCAATATTCGCCCGCCGGGTCTCGGCGCAGGCAATGCTCCACCGCACTCATGCTTTCAACAAACTCGCGCCAATCGATGCCGGACAATAAGCGCAGGCTGCCAATGCTATTGCTCATCGACACTTGATCTGCCGCCTGTTGTTGCGATTCCAGTTGCACCATTTGTTCAACGCTTTGGCCCGATTCGGCCAGCTTTTGCTCCAGCCAGGTCAGCGGCAGGGTGAGGGTGCTGCTTTGTCCTTGCAGGCGGCGTACCAGTTCGGCCACGAAGGTGCTTTCCATGGGCGGTTCCGAGCGCGCCATGTCGGCCACCAATAAAATCAATTGATTCGGGGCCGTGGCCACCGTTTCAGTCATTTTATCGCTCCATGAGCAAGCCAGATTGCGTTGATTGTGGGCACTGGCCAGGCGTGCTGCCACCCGTCTCAGGTTTTCAATCAGGGCTAGCCGCAACATGATGGGAATAGCCCATAATTCGCCCAGTTTCAAGATCGTCACTTGCTGGTAGGCGCTGACAAAACTGGCCAAGCCTTCGGGGTCGATGCGGCCATCGCCGTGGGCAATGGTTTCCAGCGCAATATCATAGACTCGTGGCCACTTGCCCGAATCAAACTGTGCCAATTGCGCGCGCTGCGACAGCCGCGCCAGGCGTGGCAATTGCTCACTATAGTTTTTCGGCAAGTGGCGCTTGGCGGTACGGATTTGTTCTTCGATCAGGTAAAAATTATCCAGCAACCATTCTGCCGCCGGCGTAATCTGGCGCTCGTTACGAATCACGGCGGTCAGCAAATTACAGGTTTCAACGATGATGCTTTCATTTTCCGCCAGCCGTGCCAGCAACATGTCGCGCCCACGGGTAGGGCTTAATTTATGCGCATTGGCCAGAATTCGCCCATATTGCTCCATCTGCAGGGCGCTGAATAATTCATCCCGTAAGGGCAGGGCATCCTCCGGCGCTTTGCTTGATGGTGAGCTTGGCGAGGTGGGCGAGGTGGGTTGATGGGTGCCGGGGCTGAAATGGCTGATACAAGCAACGCAGGCTTGTTTCAGCGTGTGCAGATGGGCACCCAAGGTAGGTTGGATTGGTTTCAATTTGGACACTTCTTTCTGCATGGAAGGTTAGCTTGCAGGATAAGCTTTAATCGAAAGTGCAACTGTGCGCTGGCGCACATAAGCCTTTCCGGCACGCATTATTGCCTGATGGTGGGCCTCAATGTGCGTCAACGCACAGACTTGCCCGGCACCCGTGTTTATATTGATAAGCACTAAGGTGTGATTCCATGAAGTCCACCAGGGAAGAGGAAAGTTGTACGCTGCTGTATTACTGTCAAATCTGTTTTTTCATTTATTTACCAAGGAGTCTATCGTGCAAGAATCAAGCCTGCTAAACGTCAGCCATGACATCGAAAAATTTGTCAAGGATGCGCAAACCCATTTTAATGAAGCACTCACCCTGACCGGTGATAAAGCGCTGGAAGCGCAAAAACGCGGCATGCGTTTGTTGGATACGGCCATTGGCAAGGCCGAGGATGCACGCAGCAGTGTGATGCATTCGGGCCGGCAAATGGCGGCCTCGGCCGACCACTTTGTGAAAGAAAATCCATGGCGCACGGTGACAGCGGCGGCAAGTATTGGATTATTACTGGGTGTGATTTTAGGCCGTAAGTAATTGGCTCTGGCCAGGCGGCATGCAAAAAGTAAGTTGGCAAACACAGGGGGGTGAATCGTTACCTTGCAACCCTGTGTTTGCCATCGTCAAAACAACATTCAAACCAGACTAACGAGCGCCTTTATGGTCTTTCTGGCCGTCGTTTTTATGCTTGCCTGCAACTTCTTTCTCTTCCGCCTTTTGTTTGTGCTTGATTTGCTCTTGCGCCATGGCGCTACGGGTTTGCTCGGACTTTTGTTCATGCGGGTTGGTTTTTTGATTCATATATCCTCCATTGGGTTGATTTGGTATTGATGCCATCGGATTCGAACCAGGTTCGGGGGCCGACTCAGGTCAGACAGTAGCCCGGATCAGGGTGTCACTCCGTGCGTTAGCTAACATAGTGAGAATTTTTCTAAAATAAATACTAATATGATTAAAAGATTGAGAAAATAATTAAAAACTGTTTGGAAATGGCTTGCTGAGTGTGCCAACGCACGGAATGCATGTTGGCGTGCGCGCAAACTTGATTTTGAAGAAGCCGGATTTTCAATCAGAAAAGGAATCATCATGAAGACCTTACGAACCTGTTTTAGCTGTGCCAGTATCATGCTGTTGGGGGCAATGCTAGGCGCTTGCCATGGCCCGGAATACAATGCCGCCATGATGGGGCGCACCACCGTTGGTAATGAAATTGATGACTCGATGCTGACCTCGTTGGTGCGCACGGCGTTGCTGGCTGATCAATATGTGAAAAGTCTGGATGTCAAGGTCGAAAGCTATAACGGTGAAGTCATGCTGAGCGGTTTTGTCAATACCCAGGCTGAAATTGAGCGCAGTGTGCTGGTGGCGCAAAGTGTGTCCGGGGTCAGAATGGTCAACAATCAATTGAGTTTGAAGTCGGGTGTGCAAAGTGTCGGCAACAAGGTTGATGACAGCATCATCACGACCAGCATTAAATCGGCCTTTCTGGCTGATGCACTGATGAAAAGTGGTGAAGTCTCGGTGGTGACGCACAGGGGGGAAGTGCAGTTGAGCGGCTATGTCGATAACCAATTGCAACTCACGCGCGCCTGGGAAGTGGCCAGTGCCGTGGACGGCGTGAATCTCGTGGTGAATCATTTGGAATTGAAGCGTTGAAAGGGTAAGTTGACCCTCACGCCGTTCCAGGAGTGCAAATTTGCAGTGTAGCCTTGCCTTTTCTCTGACTGACGGCAGGGCGCGGCTGCGCGCCTTGGCGCGCTGGCGATGACGCGCCGCGCCAGGTGCCTACTATGACGCCTTTCGCAGTTGCGGAGGGGCGCAAGACATAATGCGAGTTCCGCGAACCCGTCAGGGCGCGTAGGTGGCGAAGCCGCCGGAGCGGTTGCCACACCGAACGAAGCGCAGCGTAGTGACTGTGGCAACTTCGTGGACCTGCGTCTTATGTTAAATGCCGAAGGCATTTACCCCGTAGCTACTGCGCCCTTTTCTCGCGAAGCGCACTTCAGGGTTTTTATGCTTTTGCTGGTTTTATTCTCCGCCCTTGGGCGGCTGGCCAAATGATTGCGGCCCTCTGGCCGCACATTTCATTCTTGGCTTCTAAGCTGCCGTTTCCTGGCTTACTG
>CAMBDR010000465.1 GCA_945864765.1 Janthinobacterium lividum
GAGCAAAGTGCCGTGGTACAAAACCGGCCCCGAGTTGCGCGCCGAATGGATGAAACGCAACCCCGGCCAGAAACTCGAATACGACACCGGCGGCGGGCTGAATAATTTCATCCTGAAATATCCCGGCTGGCGCGCCGCGATGTGGCCAGCCGCCATGATCCGGATCAAGCCATCAACCGCAGTAATGGCAGCAATAGCACCAGCTTGCTCTGGCTGATTCAACAACAGGCACTGGCCACCTACAAAGACACCAGTCTGGCCCCCAAACAGCGCCACAGCCAAGCCTTGGCGCTCCTGCGGCAAATTGGCCTTGCCGCCCCCCTGCTTCGCAATAGCGAAACGCTGGCACTGGGCGCAGCGGTCTACAAACATATTTGGGAAGACAGCGGCTTACCCGACGATTTGCAGCGCTCACTCGCGCTCTACCAGGCAGGCTGGCAACGCAATCCGCATGACCCGGATAGCGCTTATTGCGCCGATCAGGCTGCTTTTATTCTTGACTTGCTGGCCCATCGCCAGGACACCGATGCCACGCAAGATGGGGTGTTGCAGCCGCACGCCACGCCATACCGCCAACAGGCGCAGCAGTTGCGCCAAAGCGCACTGGCTGAAATGGAACGGCGGCGGCAATTGTGGCCAGAATCTTTTCAGGCGGATGTGTATGGCATGCTCACGCTGGCCAATTTACAACTCGGCATTGGCCTGATCGAAACCAGCTTGTTACCCTTGGCCAGCACCAGCTTTCAGGCCGTCCATGGCTTGATTCAACAAACCCATGCCACGGCGAACGATGGCGCTGGCGCGGCCGAACCTGCGCGCGAAAACCATCTGGCCCAGGAATGGGCGATGCAAGAAATCTTCAAACAAGCCATGGCACTTACCCGCTTACACCATTATCTGCCGCCTGAATTGAACAGCCCCGGCAACGCGCAGGTTTCCGGCAATTGGCAGCAGGTGGAGCCGATTTTTCAGGCCCTGCTCGGCAAAGAGTGCGCTGCCGCTCCTACCCACCATCGCGGCAAGGTGGGCCTGGCACTCTCGGGCGGTGGCTTTCGCGCTGCGCTCGACCATCTCGGGGTGATGACGCGGCTGGCGGAAATCGACGCGCTGCGCAGTATTGAAGTGCTGTCCACCGTCTCCGGCGGCAGCGTGCTGGGCGCGTATTATTATTTGGAATTACAACACCTGCTGCAAAGCAAACCCGATCAAGCCTTGCACCAACAAGACTATATCGACCTCATGCAGCGACTACAAACTAATTTTCTGGCGGGCGTGCAACGCAATATCAGCGTGCGCATGAATGCCAGCTACCGCGCCAACTGGCGCATGACGAAAAAAAACTACAGCGATAGCCATTACGTGGGTGAACTGTATGACAAGGAATTGTTTAGCCGGGTGCAAGATCAACATCCACCGGGTACCGCACGCACCATGCCGGAATTAATCATCCATCCGGCCGGCCAGCCGGAGTTCAACCCACGTTACGACAATTGGCGGCGCAGCAATAAAGTGCCAATTTTGCTGCTCAACACCACCTCCTTCAATACCGGCCATAATTGGCACTTTACCGCCAGTTGGATGGGCGAGCCGCCGGGTTTGCTCAAAAACGATGTCGATGCCACCGAGCGCTACCGCCGTCTGTATTATCACCAGGCACCCACTGCCGCCTTGCAGAAATTTCGCCTCGGCCACGCGGTGGCGGCCTCTTCTTGCGTGCCCAGTATTTTCCAGGCGATGACCCTCACCAGCCTCTACCAAGGGCGCGAAGTCCATTTGTTCGATGGCGGTGTGCATGACAACCAGGGCCTGGCGGGCTTGTTGGATCAAGGCTGCACCCGTATTTTATGCAGCGATGCCTCGGGCCAAATGGCCGAAGAGCTGCGCCCCTCCCACGGCGTGCTCGGCGTATCGATGCGCGCCAACTCGATCTTGCAAAACCGGGTTCGCGGCGCACAGTATAGGGATGTGCGGGTGCGCACCGACAACCAGTCTTTGCAAGGCTTGTTCTTTGTCCATTTAAAGCAGGGGCTGCAAAGCGCCCCCATCAATTGGATCGGCTGCAGCGACGCCGAGCACAGTGCCAATGGCGATACCAGCTTGCAGGGTGCAGACAATTGCACTCCCTATGGCATCGATTGCGATTTGCAAAAATCCCTCGCCGCGATTCGCACTGATCTGGATTCCTTTACCGAAGTCGAAGCGTATGCGCTGATGTTGTCCGGCTACCTGACCAGCGAATACGAATTCAAACAATTACAGCAACAACACGCAGAACAAGGCTTGCCCGGCACCTGGGGCGCTTATCAAATCGACGCACCGCGCGGCAATTGGCCTTTTTTACAGCTCGAAGCGATCATGCGCCGCCCTGCCAATGCGCAAGATGCGCAACGCACCGAGCTGGGCAAACAATTGAACGTGGCGGGCATGCTGTATTTCAAGGTCTGGCACCTCAACCCCAACTTGCAAAGCATCGCCAAAGCCGCAGGAGCCGTATTGGTGTTGGCGTTGGCTTATTTTTTCGTGCAAAACTGGAATCAGCCAGTAGCCCCAGGTTTAGGGGAATTATTGGCAGAATTATTGGGCAAGTTAAACTGGGCCACGGCCCTGGTGATACTGATCGGGCCAACCCTGTTGATGTCGGTTGGCCCGATCAAACGACTGCTCACGCCCAAAACCAGCAGCCCCGGCTGGTTGCACAAAACCATTTTCGGCGTGCTTGCGGCCACGCTGGCCAAAATCCATTTGGCCTGGTTTGAAAAACTGTTTCTGGAGCAGGGCAAACTGGAACGCTTATTGAAGATGAAAGGGCCACCGTAAGCTTGACATCAGGATCAAACCGGATCGATTGGGATTCATACCCTGCAATCATATAAAGTTGCGGCATGCTACAGGTAATTTTGCGTTGATTTGGTGCGCAATTGGGCAAAAAAAATTAAAAATTTTCGCGCCATGTGTGGTTTTCAGATACCAAAGCAAGTCACTCAGGCAGCAATGATAGTCGGCGCAACTTTCATGCTACACTAAAACTTCCTATTTGAGGCTGCACCATGCGCAACTTACCACCATCCAAGCTGACCCCACACCAACCGGCCCGCCCGCTGGTTTTTTTAACGCTTTTGGCGATTATCGTCATCGCCATCGGCGGCACCCTGCTCAGCAATGCCTGCTATCCGGGTCTGGTATTGAGAAATGAAGTCTTGCATACTTTTCTGGAAGCAACAGGTGCCATCTCGGCGCTCACCCTGACGCTGATGATTTTACTCTCCAAAAACGAGCATGAAGATGTGAGTCTGGCCTTGGTAGCCGCTGCCGGGCTGATCAGCATGTGCGTACTCGATGCACTGCATTCGATCGTGCAACCTGGCCCGCTGTTTGTGTGGCTGCGCAGTTGTTCTACCTTGATTGGTGGATTCTTTTTCGCATTGGCCTGGCTCACACCGAATCATTGGATGGCGCGCTCGGGCAATCGCCTGGTGTTGGCCGTCATCAGCTTAAGCCTTTTGTTTGGCCTTGGCTCAATCTATTTTGCCGCGCAATTGCCACCGATGCTGGTCAATGGCCAATTCACTTTTACCGCACAAGCGATTAACGCCACGGGTGGCGTCTTCTTTTTAGCCGCTTCGGCGCGCTATTATTTTTTGCACCGTCAAACACATCAATTAAAAGATTTGTTTTATATTGCGCTATGCCTGTTGCTGGGCTTGTCCGGCTTACTGTTTTCCTGGTCGCAGCCGTGGCAGATTGATTGGTGGTACTGGCATATTTTGCGCCTGGCGGGCTACGTCTTTGTTTTGGCGCATTTATTTATCTTGATTCAGGATGGCAACCGCGCCTTGCAACAATCCAAAGCCGAATTGGCCTCCTCGGTCGATGCGCGCACCCGAGAACTGGCGCAAACCAATGCCTTATTGCGCGAGGAAAACCAAAAACTGCTTCAATCCGATCAAGAAAAAGAGCGCGCCATGGCCTTATTGCGCACCAGCGAAGAGCGCTGGGCCTTTGCTCTCGAAGGCAGTGGTGACGGCGTATGGGATTGGGATATGGTGCGCGGCAAGCTGCAATTATCGCAACGCTGGAAAGAAATCTTTGGCTACACCCAATACGAAATTGGCGACCAACCCAACGAATGGTTTGCGCTGATTCATGCCGACGATTTGGCCGATGTGATGGCGGTGATTGAAGCCAACCAGGATGGCAAGATTCGCAGTTTTTCCAGCGAGCACCGCATGCGTCACAAAGATGGTCATTACCTGTGGATGCTGGCGCGCGGCATGGTGGTGTTGCGTGATGAGCAAGGCTTGCCCCTGCGCATTATTGGCACCCATAGCGATATTTCAGATCGCAAACAAATCGAGCGCATGAAAAACGCCTTCATTTCCACCGTCAGCCATGAATTACGCACCCCACTCACCTCCATCCGCGCGGCACTGAGTTTGCTGGAAAATGGCGTCCTGGGTGTAATCCCGCCCAAGGCGCTCGATTTGGTGAAAGTGGCGAGTAAAAACAGTGTGCGCCTGATCACCTTGGTCAATGATATTTTGGATATGGACAAACTCTTGTCCGGGCAAATGACGATCCATGCCGACCCGGTTGACATGGCGGCCTTGGTAACGCAGGCGATGGAAGTTAACACCAGTTATGCGGCATC
>CAMBDR010000466.1 GCA_945864765.1 Janthinobacterium lividum
GGCACCGCATAATAACTATGTACAAAATAGAAATAACTTTGGTCGGGAATACCTTGCCACATCGGGTGCGGCGCAGTTTGTCGCACGCGATTCCAACCCATTTGTGGTACTTTATAGCGTGAACCGTCTTCTTGCAACTGATTTTCCAAGCGAAACCGAACAATTTTACCCGGTAACAGGCCTAAACCCGCTGTTTCGCCTTCTTCACTCCAGTCAAACAGCATTTGTTCACCCACGCAAACCCCCAATAAAGGTTTGCTGCGCACCGCTTCCAGCACGGCTTGTTGTAATCCGGACGAGGCCAGACTTTGCATGCAATCACGCATGGCACCCTGGCCGGGCAAAACCAGGCGGTCGGCACTTTGCACATCGGCGACCTTTTCAGAAATCAAGACCTCGGCTTCGGGTGCCACGGCACGCAAGGCTTGCGCGACTGAGCGCAAATTGCCTACCCCATAATCCACCACCACAATTTTATTCATTACAGGCAGCCTTTGGTTGAAGGGATACTACCCAGGGCGCGTTCATCCATTTCGCTGGCCATGCGCAGGGCGCGGCCAAAGGCTTTAAACACGGTTTCACATTGATGGTGGGCGTTTTGTCCGCGCAAATTATCGATATGCAAACTCACCAAAGCATGATTGACAAAGCCCTGGAAAAACTCATGCACCAGATCAACATCAAATTGACCAATCATGCCACGGGTGAACGGCACATGGAATTCAAGGCCAGGGCGACCGGAAAAATCCAACACCACGCGCGAGAGTGCTTCATCCAGCGGCACATAGGCGTGGCCGTAGCGGCGTATGCCTTTTTTGTCGCCCATCGCCTGTGCCACGGCTTGACCGAGGGTGATGCCGATATCTTCCACCGTGTGGTGGGCATCGATATGCAAATCGCCATGGGCTTCGACTTCCAGATCAATCAAACCGTGACGCGCGATTTGATCCAGCATATGGTCGAGAAAAGGCACGCCCGAGGCAAGTTTTTGCAAACCGGTGCCATCCAGATTGACGGCGACCCTGATTTGGGTTTCATTGGTATTGCGACTAATGACGGCGGTACGCGCTGACATGACAGCGGGTTGCATCACAGTGGCGATAGCAGATGAGGCAGATGAGGCAGAGGACATAAGTTAGCTCGGTTAGCTGAATATAAGACATCAAAAAAAACCCGGTGCCACATGACAATTGGCTTCGATTCTACCAGTCTATGGCAAGATTAAGCCAAAATACGGGCCAAAGCATGCAAGAATTGCTGATTTTCATCCGGCGTACTCACGGTAATACGCAAACAGTTATGGAGTAATGCATGCATTTTACCGACATTTTTCACTAAAATTTTGTTTTCCAACAGTTTTTGATAAACTTGTTCGGCATTTTCCAGCCGAATCAACACAAAGTTCGCTGCCGAAGGAAAGACCTGGACGCCCATTTGCGGCAATGCGTCAGTCAATTGGCTGCGTGCCTCGCGGATTTGCACCGCTTGCACGGCAAAGACGGCGGGGTAATCCAGCAAAAATTCAGCGCACGCCTGGGTCAACACATTAATGTTATACGGTGGCCGCACTTTATCAACTTCATGCAACAGCGCCGGGTGGGCCGACATATACCCGAGGCGAATCCCCGCCAGACCCAGTTTGGAGACCGTGCGCATCACCACCAGATTGGCAAATTCGGGCAAACGCGGCATGAAGCTGGCATCGTTAAAGGGTTGATAGGCTTCGTCCAGCACCACCAAACCGGGCGCGGCTTTAATAATTTGGAGGATGGCTGCGCTGTCAAACAAATTGCCGGTCGGGTTGTTCGGGTAAGCCAAATACACCAGAGTCGGTTGATGTTGTTCTATCGCCGCCAGCATGGCGGGCAAATCCAGGCTGAAATCGCTCTTTAAATCGACGCCAATAAATTCCAGGCCGAGTTGGCGCGCCGAAATGGCATACATCACAAACGCCGGTATCGGTGCCAACACCTTGGGCAACGCCTTGGCACCCGGTTGGGCGCAAGCCACAGAGAGCATGCTGATCAATTCATCCGAACCATTGCCCAGCACCACGTCATAGCCGGCAGGTACGCCAAAATTGCGGCAGATTTGCGCTTTCAAATGGCGGTAACTTGGCACCGGGTAGCGGTTGAGTGCCTGTTTGGCCAAATGCTGCGCCAAGCCCGCTTGCAATTCCGACGGCAAGGTGTAAGGGTTTTCCATCGCTTCCAGCTTGAGCATGCCGCTGGCATCGGGTACGGCGTAGGCGGCTTGGGCCAGCACATCGGGCCGTATGGTGCGCGCAATTACTTCGTCAATCGTGATCATCGAATATTCCTCCGGTTGGCAAATTAGCCAGGCTATTCAAACTCAAGCGCACTGTTCAGGTCGAACCGAAGCTGAGGCTGGCCCTCCGGATTGGGGGCGGGCTTGGGCTTGGGTTTGGCTTTGGACTTGGTGACCTCAGCCGCCGCCGGTTTCAGCCCGGCAAGCGCGGCGTTTTCATCTTGCCGCAAACGGCTGGCCGCCACCGCACAATAATCGGCGTTGAGTTCGAAGCCGACAAATTGCCGCCCCAAACGCTGCGCTGCCACTGCCGTGGTACCACTGCCCATAAAACAATCCAAAACCACACCGCCGAGTGGGCATGAGGCTTTGATCATGCGCTCGACGATTTCAAGCGGCTTTTGCGTCGGGTGGTCGGCCCGCTCCGGATGTTCGCGATGCAGGCGCGAGACACTCCATAAATCTTTGGGGTTGTAGCCCACTTCCAGCCATTTGGCACCGACAAAAATCGAGCGCGAACGCTTTTTCTTGGTTTCGGCGTCATACGGGATGCGCACCGCATCCAAATCAAAATAATAATCTTTGCGCTTGACAAAAAAACCGATGGTATCATGCACCGAAGTAAAACTGCGCACGCTGCCCCCCATTGATGGCACCCTGCGGTCCCAAATGATTTCATTCATCATCGTCATGCGCTGCTTGAGCATGACGAAAATTTCAGGCGCAAAACGCCAGGTCAAATAAATATACAAACTGCCGTTGTCGATCAGCTTGGGCAGCGCCGCATCGATCCATTGCTCAGTCCAGCGCAAATAATCTTCGGTCGATTGTTGGTCTGAACGGTTGCCATAATCCTTACCCAAATTATAGGGTGGGTCGGTGAGGATTAAATCCACCGAGCCATCCGGAATGCGTGCCAAGCCCGTGAGGGCGTCTTGACAAAAAATTTGATTGCGCCACGCTGGAAGCGCGGTGGCTGGTAGCGGCGTGTCCGGCAGGGTCATGGCATTCTCATGGTAGTCTTACATTTCACAGCATTCTCATTTCAGCGCTGCGGGCATGCGCCTGCAAGCCTTCGCCATACGCCAATTCGGCAGCAATTTTACCCAGTGTTTGCGCGCCAGCCTGACTCACTTCAATCACGCTGGTGCGTTTTTGAAAATCATACACCCCCAGCGGCGAGGAAAAGCGTGCAGTGCGCGAAGTCGGCAAAACATGGTTGGGGCCGGCACAATAATCACCCAGACTTTCGGAGGAATACTGCCCCAAAAACATCGCGCCGGCGTGGCGAATTTGATCGGCCCATGGCTGCGGGTCGCGCGCCGAGATTTCCAGATGCTCGGGCGCAATCTCGTTGGCAATGGCGCAGGCCTCGGCCATATCGCGCACCAAAATCAAGGCGGCACGGTTTTGCAGCGAGGTGGTAATCACGGTCTGGCGCGGCATCTGCGGCAACAGGCGCATGATTGCGGCTTCGACTTGTTCAATATAGGCCGCGTCCGGGCACAACATAATGGCTTGCGCCAATTCATCATGTTCAGCCTGGGAAAATAAATCCATCGCCACCCAATCCGGCGGGGTCGTGCCATCACACAAGACCAGAATTTCAGATGGCCCGGCGATCATGTCGATCCCCACCAAGCCAAACACCCGGCGCTTGGCGGCAGCTACATAGGCGTTGCCAGGGCCAACAATTTTATCGACGGCGGCAATGCTGTGCGTGCCATAGGCCAGTGCGCCAACCGCTTGCGCGCCGCCAATGGTCCAGATTTGATCAACCCCGGCCAGACTGGCGGCGGCCAGTACCAAATTATTTTGCACCCCGTCCGGCGTGGGCACCACCATGGTGATGTGGCCTACCCCGGCCACTTTGGCAGGAATCGCATTCATCAACACCGAAGAAGGGTAAGCCGCTTTGCCACCCGGCACATAAATGCCGACCCGATCCAGCGGCGTCACTTTTTGCCCGAGACGCGTACCATCGGCTTCGGTGTACATGAAGCCATTGGAGCCGCAGGCATCATACTGGCGTTGATGGTAGCTTTGCACGCGTGCGGCGGCAGCGCGCAAGGCGTGGGCCTGGCCTTGCGGCAAACCGTGCAAGGCGGCTTGCAATTGGTCAGCATGCAGGCTCAGTGCCGCCATATTCGGTACGGTGAGGCGATCAAAGCGCTGTGTGTATTCCAGTACCGCCGCATCGCCACGCAGTTTGACATCATCCAAAATATGGCCGACTGTCTGTTCGATGGCGGCGTCCTGGCTCGCTTCAAAAGCCAGCAGGGCGCGCAACTGGCCATGAAAATCGGCAGCCCGACTATCGAGCTTGCGCATGGCAAACGGCTTTTCGGACAAGTTCGCGCACGAGTTTTCGGATGAATTC
>CAMBDR010000467.1 GCA_945864765.1 Janthinobacterium lividum
CCCTCAACAACCTTCTCGTTATCGGCTAACCGGGCAATCGGTTAGCCGATTAGCGCAATTCAATATGGTTCACGGGCACCCATTCAAAGCCCTTGCCCTGCTTGCGTAAATGCCCAATACCGGGAAACGAGAGATGCGCCGCACCAATCCAGTACCCGCCCTTGGCCGCATCCGCAAACAGCGCTTTGCGCGCAGCCGCCGCCTGTTTGCTGTCTGAATCAAAAATAATGGTGACCGACGGGTCGGCAAACTGCACCGCGCCAACGTGGATCATGTCGCCAATCAACATCAGCTTTTGCCCTTTGCTTTCCACCACATAATTGCTGTGGCCAGGCGTATGGCCACGGGTGGCATACGACTTCACACCGGGCACCAGTTCCACACTCCCATCAAAGGCTTTGAATTTGTCGGCCTTCACATACGCGTTGAGCGACACTTGCGCCTGCTGAAAACCATGCTTGTCGTCGCCCTTGGCTTTTTCCAGCTTTTCGGCGCTGAGCCAATGCTCGGCATCATGCTTGTCGGCGCGCACCACGGCGTTGGGGAAGGCGCGCTGCTCGCCTGCCATCAAGCCGCCCACGTGGTCGGCATGCATGTGGGTGATATAAATTTCATCCACTTGCTCCGGCTGGTAGCCCGCCGCCTTCAAATTGTTTAACAGTTTGCCCAAGGTCGGCCCAAACAAACCCGCCGTGCCCGCATCAATCAACACCAATTTGCTGCCCGTGTTCACCAAATAGGCATTGACCGAAGTTTCTACCGGAATGGGTAAAAATGCCGCATCCATGGCCGCCTTCACTTTGGCCGGAGTGGTATGGGTGAGCAGTTTATCGGAGGGTAAATCGATGGTGCCATCGGACAAAGCCGTGACTTCAATATCCCCCACCATCATGCGAAAAAAACCGGGGGCGGAAGTTTTTACCAGCGGTGCCGCTGCAAAAGAGGGGGTGGCAACCAGGCCGGCCAGCAGACTTACCGACAGGGTGGCAGCAAACGAGAACTTGGGAGAGATCATTTTATTCCTTGTTAAAATAATAAACGTGGTGTTTAACGCCCCACATTATAATGTAAATTTCGATGGCGGCAATAATCAGGTCAAAGGTGGGAATCGTCCACTCAGTGGCTGAAAATCAGCCACGCAATGGCTGAAAATCGTCCATCCAGTGGCTGAAAATCAGCCATTGCGTGGATGAATATTAGCCATTATAATAGACCAGAATCAACCACTGGAAAGCCTGCCATGTACCCCAGACATATCATGACATTGGTCAACGACGCCTTGGCCGACACCCCCGTTTTACTCTTGAACGGCGCACGCCAGACCGGAAAAAGCACGCTGGCGCGCACTTTGACAGCAGATACAGGCCAGGACTGGCGTTACTTGACGCTGGACGACCAAATCACGCTCTCTGCCGCCAAAGGCAACCCGGATGGTTTTATTGCGGGCTTTTCCCACCCGGTGATTCTGGACGAAGTGCAACGTGCGCCGGAACTTTTTCTGGCGATCAAGGCTGCGGTGGATCGTGAGCGCAGGCCGGGTCGTTTTTTTCTGACGGGTTCGGCCAATGTGTTGTTATTGCCAAAGGTGGCCGATTCTTTGGCGGGCCGGATGGAAATTCTGTCCTTGTGGCCGCTTTCGAGCGCAGAAATGACAGGTTCGGCAGAATTCAATCGGGCCGATTGGTTATTTAACGGCGATCTGGGCGCACTGCGCATCGCGCCGTGTGAGCGTGCGGAACTGATCGCGGCCCTGCTGCGTGGTGGCTTCCCGGAAGTGCAAGCGCGCACAGTTGGCCGCCGTGCAAGCTGGTTCGACAGTTATCTGCAAGCCATCCTGCAACGCGATGTGCGTGATCTGGCCAATCTGGAGCAATTGCTGCAAATGCCCAACCTGCTGCAATTATTGGCCACCCGCAGCGGTAATCTGCTTAATTTCGCCGAACTGTCACGCTCCAGCGGTTTGCCGCAAACCACACTCAAGCGCTATCTGGTGTTGCTGGAAACCTTGTTCATGGTGTTCCGCCTTCCCGCCTGGGAGCGCAACCTGGGCAAGCGTCTGACCAAAGCTCCCAAGATTTTTCTGCCCGATTGCGGTATGTTGGCGCATTTGCTGGAAATGTCCGAATCGGGCCTGGCGCAAAATCCGGGCTTGCCGGGCGGCTTGGTGGAGACGTTTGTGTTGTCAGAACTGATGAAGCATCTGGCATTTTCGCGCCAACGCCTCACGCTCTGGCACTACCGCACCCAAAGTGATATTGAAGTCGATTTCGTGCTCGAAAACCGACTCGGCAAATTAACCGGCATCGAGGTCAAAGCCAGTAGCAAAGTCGATGGTTCTGATTTTAAGGGCTTGCGCCACTTGCAAGAAACCGAAGCAGACAGCTTTCAGCGCGGCATCGTACTCTATAGCGGACGCGATATGGTGCCCTTTGGCGAAAAATTATTCGCCGTGCCACTGTCGATGTGGTGGGCAGCACAGTGAGGCACAGGGATCAGGGCAACCACCCATCAAAAATATTGCCGCAAGGAAAAGGTATCTTTTGGCGACAAACTTCTTGACAAGCATGCGCCAAAATATCACCATGCGTTTTGCGCCGGATTTTGGGTGCAGTATTTCTGGTAGTAATCATGAATGAGTAACAAAGGCAACAGGCATGTGATTTTTCCCATTAACCTAACCCCTCTACGCCTATGAAAACCGATCAACCGCATCTCGCACTATTCTTAAAAATATCCGCCTGGCTCACTGGTTTTGAAGAAGTTGAACTTCAAGGCACAGGCATGGTAGCAACCTACTACGCCACCCTGACCAGCAACAACACGCCCGAAAATGCCGACTTTTTCTTTGCTGAAGTGGCCGCCATCTTTACCCGTACCGACTGTGAGCCGGAAGCCACCAATGCCGCCATCGCCACCGGCTTGATGCCCAATTCGTGCTACAACAATATGGCCAAACAAATTATTTTGATGTGGTACACCGGGCAATGGTTTGCCGACCCCAGTAGCACCAGTGCCAGTTCCAACACCATCAACGCCCAATCCTACATTCAAGCCTTGATGTGGCCCGCCGCCGACACGCACCCGCCGGGTGCCAAACAACCGGGCTACGGCTCTTGGGCCAAACCACCCATTAGCGTTAGCAGCAACGCCGCCCTGGCAACCTAAGCAAACTGAGCAAGCTGAGCATACCAATCTTTTGAATCGGAAACCTTCATCATGAAAAATCAAGAATACGATGTGGTCGTCGTTGGCTCCGGCATTGCGGGGTCAGTTCTGGCCAAAGTACTCACACAAGCAGGCAAACAGGTTTTGCTGATGGAAGCCGGGTTGCAAGCCGGCATTGCCTTGCAGCCGGAAATAAACTATCGCAATTATCAAAAATATCTGAACACGTTTTACAGCACCACCATCAACGCCACCAACACCCCTTACCCTACCATCACCGATGCGCAATCGATTGATGTCTTGCAAATCCAGGCGCAAACACCCTATACCGAAGGCTATTTGGTGCAATTGGGGCCGCTGCCGTTTGCCAGCGATTGCTTGCGCGCGCCCGGCGGCACCACCTTGCACTGGTTGGGCAATGTGCCGCGCATGCTGCCCAATGACTTTCAAATGCAAACCCTGTATGGGCAAGGCGTGGATTGGCCGATCAGCTATCAGGATTTAATGCCTTACTATGAGATGGCGGAAAACGAAATCGGCGTAGCCGGCGATGTGGCGGCCCAACAAGGCCCGGATATGGGCCAGGCCAATTACGGGCCGGGTTATGTGTTCCCAATGTATAAAATTCCGCAAAGCTACCAGGATCAGGTGTGGATGAAAAATTCCAACGGCTTGGCCGTCACGCTGGATGGCATTCAATACACCATTACTTGCGTCAGCATGCCGCAAGGGCGCAACTCTGACCCCAACCCGGCCTACCATTACGGCAGCACGGTATGGGACCCGGTCAGCAAAAAACTCAAGCTCCATCACAACCCCAAAACTTATGCGGTAGTGGCCTCGAATTGGTCGCCCTACACTGGTGAGCGCTGCGAAGGCAACGCCAGTTGCGTGCCAATTTGCCCGGTGCAAGCCAAATACAATGCACTCAAAACCCTGAACAAGGCCAAGCGCGAGCATCTCACCATTCTGACCCAATCGGTCGCGTCCAGCGTGGCAATTGACCCGGATTCGGGCCTGGTCTCAGGGCTGGTGTATAAAGTCTACAAAAAACCTGATTCCAAGGATTACACCACTCACGTGGCCAAGGGTAAAATCTATGTGCTCGCCTGCAGTGCGATTGAAAACGCCAAGATTCTGCTGGCCTCCAATGCGGCCAATTCCAGCGATCAGGTCGGGCGTAATTTGATGGATCATTTGGTCTTTTTAACCTGGGGCTTGCTGCCAGAAAAAGTCTACCCGTATCGCGGCCCCGGTTGCACCACCTATATTCCCACCTTCCGCGATGGCGCTTTCCGCAAAGACTTTGCGGCCTGGATTTCGCCCATCGATAACTGGGGTTGTGCAATTCCACCCAATCAGGAGAACCGGTGGCCTGCAGTTCGTTGATGACCACGCGCGGGGGGACTGTCGGTAGCGGTGGCAGGCCCGGTGTGCCTCCAGGTGCGCTGGCACTCCAGGCGGTCGGATCGTC